>JAMIQD010000182.1:0-11123 GCA_035914755.1 Pseudobdellovibrionaceae bacterium
CGGCAACTCTTTTTAAAAAAATACAAATCAGCAGCGGAGTTAAAAATTCGTTGATGGTCCTTTCAGGTGTGAACTTCAGCGAGCTTATGCCACAAATTATGGAAAGTTTTTTGCTTGGCCAAGGGCAGTTGGGCTGGAATACAAGCCGTCTATTTATCCTAGAGTCTATGCAAAAAGATTTCTTGGCGCACCTCACGACCTTCTTTGAAAGCCAATCCCCAGCCACCTCGCCCAATGACGCCGCCACCTTCTGGTTCCCACTAATAAAAAAGACACCGGCGCGATTTTCTCAGCCGGAGCGTAGTTTTCGGGGCTTAGAAACAGCAGCAGGTTACTTCTTTCGTCCAGAGGTAATGTTAGATTTGTCGAACTGTTCTGAGATGCAGCAGGATGAAATTCTTGGGCCGCTTTTGATTGTGTCCATCGTCAAGTATCAGCATGAAATGGTGAAGTGGTCCAATACAGGTTACTATGGGCACTCGGCTGTTATCTGGGGCGATCCGGATAAGGCCCTAAAAGTCGCAGAAAAATTACGGGTTGGTACTGTTTCTTGTAATTCTTGGTTCCCGCAAAAAATGGGTGCGGGACAGGGGCAGAGTTCCTTCGGCAATATGGATATGAACCCCTTTGGAACATTCTATTCTGATGTCAAAGTTTTGGCGGGCTTCGAAACCTAACAAAACTTTGGCAACGTCAGCGTCAGATTATTGTCTTAGTTCAGCGGATGAAACCGAGCACGAGTTCGTACTTCGCAAGAAGGGCAGTGGGCTTCTTCTCGAATATTTCCAATAATTCGATCAACGGCATGGGTGAGCTCTAGGATCGTTCCACAGAGAACGCATTTGCTTTGGGCGTTGATGAATTCACGTTGTTTCTCGCTATCGGCTTTTTCAAAGTAGTGGATGTGTTTCTGTTCCGCTGTCGGGTTTTCCAAGTTGTGACTCCTTCTTGCATTTGAGGTCACTGCAAGATCTGTTCACAGCCCAAGGTCTAAAACCGTCTGGGAATTCCGCATTTCGGATACGTTCCGCGGATAAAAAAGATTAGAAGGAGGTTCATATTTTGATCTCTGCAGACGGCAGGAGGAATTATGGCAAATATATTATTAGTAATCGTTACCTTAGTTGTCACAGCTTGCAGTCTAGAGGTTCGCGATAAAAAATCGGATGGAGCCGGGGCGAGTATTAAAGAGTTGGTGGTCGAAAATGAATTTAAGTTACCCTCTCCTAGAGAAAGAGGCCAAAAATCAGTTTTGCAATACGACCGAATTGTTCTTGCGCGGGGGGCCTTTATTACAACTGGCGGCCAAGATGTGCGCATAGAAATAGGAGAACTAGTATCAGACCAGGGGACGATTCAAACCTTTGCAGAAGGACAAAAAGCCGAAATCGGAAGGGACGGCCGCAGTGGCGGCAAGATTGAGCTAATTGTGGGAAGAGCCAGCGGAAAACTACACCTCGAATTGCGAGGAGAAGAAGGTGGGGATGGAGCTAATGGCAAAGATCCTGACGAAAGTCTACGTGGCACAAAGGGCTACTCTGGAGCGAATGCTAGTTATTCTGGATCCTTTGAGTATGGGCACACTCTGCAAAGTCCCGCTAAAGATGGAGGCCGCGGCGGACCTGGCCTTCCGGGCTTTCCTGGTGGTAACGGCGGGAGAGGGGGTAACACAGGAATCGCCTCGATAAAAATTTTAGAGGCTGGCGAATTTGATCTTGTCGCGCAAAAACTACCAGGCTTTGGGGGAGCAAAAGGGATTGGCGGCAAAGGAGGTCCTGGTGGTTTTGGTGGAGATCCCGGAAAAGATACTTTGGCTCAAGGCTCGGCACGAGTATATGCTTCACCCGGGCCGCAAGGAGCTGATGGCCCTGCTGGATCTAGTGGCAATGCGGGCACTAACGGCGACGTCGAAAAACTTTGCCTGGAGTTCGGGGTCGCACTTATGGAGTGCAATTAGAATTACTCCAAGTAAGTAAACATCAGTTTTTGCTCCTCGGCGTGTTTCGCAAAGCCAAACTCAACAAGCTTAGTCACAAGATCAGTGTACGAAACACCCGAGGACTCCCACATTTTTGGATACATAGAAATTTTAGTAAATCCCGGGAGCGTATTGATCTCGTTGACGTAGAGGTCGCCATTTTGTTTCAGAAAAAAATCCACACGAGTGAGACCATCGCAGCCCATGATCTTATAAGTTTTCACTGCCAAACTTTGTATTTTTTCGATTTCTTGTGGATTTAATTTAGCCGGAATGACGATCTCGGCGCCATTGTCGTCGAGGTATTTTGCTTCATAAGAATAAAACTCGTGGTGAGCGACGACTTCCCCAGGAAGCGAAGCAGAGGGCGAGGCATTCAAGCCCATAACAGAGCATTCGATCTCGCGACCTTGGACAAACTCTTCAGCGAGCACCTTGGAATCATATTTAAAGGAATCCTTCAGGCCTTTTTCAAACTCATCCTCTGATTTTATCTTATGAACCCCAACGGAAGACCCTGCGTTGGCAGGTTTGATAAAAAAAGGTGTTCCGAGATTGGCGACAAGATCCTTGTATGGCATTTTATTTTGCGGAGTGAGGAGAGCATATTTGGCATTCTTTATTCCATCAAAGGTAATGAGGCGTTTCATAACTTCTTTGTCCATGCCTGCGGCCGAACTCCATACTCCGCAGCCGACAAATGGCAAATTCATCATCTTAAAAAGACCCTGAATCGTGCCATCCTCACCAAAAGTTCCATGCAGGACAGGAAAGGCGCAATCAACCTGAGTTTTAGAGTGATTTTTTAAAGAGAAGAAAAAGGGTTTACCACCTTCTGATATCAGGGCGACAGGGTCCGCTTGATTCGGTAGACTTTTGTCAACGATCTGCACAATATGATCAAATACTTCTAAGCCATCAAATCGATACCAGGAGCCCTGTTTGCTAATTCCAACTAAGAGCAAGTTATATTTATTTTTGTCGAGAGCATGAGCGACATTTTTTGCTGAACGAATTGAGACTTCATGCTCGGAGGATTTTCCGCCAAAAATAACTGCCACTGTTTTTTTCATGCCATCTCCACGAGTTCTTTTGCAAGTCCGGCGATGCCTTTAAAAACTTCGTGAGGCTTTGCTTGTCCATACATATAGGCAGGAGTTGTGATGACTTTTGTTTCGCGATCAGTGACGTAGTCATCAACAGGGCAGATTTCGTGTTGAGCTCCAGTTTTTAAAACTTCAAGAATAGTTTCTTTGTCATCACCGACGGTGACGGTCACATTTTCTGAGCCTAAAACTTTTGCAATCAAGACGGGGGATATGCATATCGCGGCGATAGGTTTGCTTGCTTGATGAAAACTTTTGATGGTTTTTTCGACTTCGGGAAGAACTTTGCATTTAGCTCCAGCTTCGGCCCAATTGCAGAGATTTTTTGCGGCTCCATAACCGCCGACGAAGGCCAGGCCATCAAACTGAGAAACGCTCAGAGTGGCAAGGTCCTGAATTTGTCCGCGAGCAATGCGTGCGGATTCGGTTAAAACATTGCGCTTTTCGGCGAGAGGTTCATTGGTTAAAAAATTAACTGCGTTAAATTCAATATTCGGTGCAAAACACATATATTGAGCTCCGTTTTGGCTCAGTGAAACTAAAAGACTCACGGCTTCGGTGAGCTCGGCACCATCTTTATTGCCACATCCGGAAAGTATCACGGCGATCTTTTTCATGGATGGTTCTCCTTTATTAGAGTTGATTGTGATTCAACTCTAAAGGAGACCTCATGAAATGTCTAGGATTCGCACCTTAATTTGGTGTGTCTACAGCAGAGAAACAGGAGGTAGTTCTTTGATGAAATTTTGGACTCGATTGCATATTTTTACGAGAATTCTTTGACCGGAGGCGGTGACCAGGCCTTGGTAGCAAAAGTCCGTCAGGCGAGACAGATAGGGGACGTCCTGGCTGATGGTGAAATCGTAAATGACCTTTTCTTCGTGCGTGCTTTTGCCATCACTGCTTGGCAGATTGACGACTAGATCAAAAGAAATTCTCTTAAAGCTGATTTGGCAGTTTGGGATCCCGCCGCAGTCTGGCCTGTTCGAAACACCAATGGGTGGTAGGGACCAGCCGTGGTTTACGGATAGATTATGGCAGGTGACATCCCAATCCTTGGATTTTACGCAAGCATCAAACATACTTAAGACAGTCTGTAGTCCGAGAGAGCTTTCTTGAACCTTTCCATCATTGCTATTTTGAAAGAGTCCGCCTCGCCCATTTGCCATAGATTTTTGCAGAGCTTCAATTGAGTCAGGAAATGCTGGAGATCTAGCTGCAGTCATGAGGTTTTGTGTATTGGTGGGGTTTTTTACCACGAGCTTTTGGTCGATGGATGTTACGGGTTTGAAGCTTCCGGTTTCATCCGTTGAAGTGGTGCGAACTAGTAGGGAGTAGGTAATTTCATCCCCGCTAACATTGCGTTCACGGACTTCCGTGGACTCTTTATAGACAACGCGTGGATCCAAGGTGCTGATTTTTTGATCCTGCTCTAGTGACACAAACTCGCGCGGGCCTATTGTCGCCGGATCGGCACTCCCCCAGGCGTCGAGAATAGCGAGCTGGACTTCGCTGGCAGGAACTTCAGGGCCGTGATCGAGAGTTTGAGATGGGGGCTTCAGACAGCCAGTTCCAACCAGGGCGCAGCTGATTGCCAATGGAAGAAGGAGCGAAATTTTCATATAGAGTCCCAGCCCCAGATCCAGAGATTCAGAGGCAAAATTTTAGAGAGCTTTTCAACTGTTTCTGGTCTGAAGACCTCGAGCGCGTGCAAATCAATCGGGCCGAAAAGCAAATGTGTTAGATTGCTGTCTCCAGCAAGGACAGCGAGATCTCCGTTGCAACCAAAGAGATATTTCTCTCCTTGCTTTTCTAGAACAATGTCGGCAATTCCTTCGGCGCGGAAGGCGCGTTTAATTTTTGCTGACAATTGATCGAAATTTAAAATTTTGATCATGCCTAAATAGCCTTGATTGTAGGTTACGGGCTTTTCCCGCAATCTTTCGATGAGATTTTTGGAGTGGACCGGAACAATAATTGTAACGGGCTTTTGCGTCTCGCGGCGAATGTAGCTCAGGAGAGTGAGAAGTCCAGAGACCGATCCGCCCCATTCGTGAATATAGCCCCCGAGATCGATACCTTTTCCTTCGATGGCATAAGCAGCAAGGTGCCCAGAACTATCCCATGCCGTATAGATTTGCGATTGGGGAATATTTAAAAACTTACGAGTTTCTTCAACGGTTCTTACTGAGTTCACTGTATGGGTGGAGTACAGGCGATGAATGGCTTCCGCCGCCACCTTGGAGTCTTTTGAGAGTCGCAAAGTGGGGTCTGGTGCTTGGAACTCCTCTTCGATTACGATACTGACCTCTGTACCAGCCAATTCAAAACCCATGCGGCGATAAAAGTCATACAAATCTGTCCACAAAATAGCGATGTCGCACTGTTGTTTAGTCGCTTGAGTAAGGCAGTCTTCGATAATTCTTGTGCTGAGCCCCTGATTGCGGTGAGTCTCATTTGTGACCACTGAGCCAATGGCGCCGACCTTAAATATTACGTGGGGACTTTTAATTACTAGAGGTTTTAAAACAGCATGGGAAATAACTTGATCCTGGTCGGTGATAATCCGCATGTTGTGGAGGTTTGTTGTGGAGAGTGCCGTGGGATACTCGGCAGATATGGACCAATTGGCCTCAGAGCGAAGGCTTTGATTTAGAAATTTTAGTACCGTTGGCCACTCAGACTCAGCCGGGGAGCGTGGTCCTTCCATGGAACCTCCTTTGGGTCATATCCTTTGAGTTTAGCGGCAAATGGGAAGTTCATCAGTGTTTGGCGACGGGCCCGGTCTTAAATGCGACCTCGGTCCGGGGTTGATTATTTGACTTTATATGGACTTGCTTTATATTGAGGCCCTATTCGGAGGCTGAAATGGCTGAAATAACTCAAAAATGGAAAGAAAACACCCCTGGAAAGATATTTGTTGATCAGTCCTGTATTGCCTGCGACGCCTGCGTACTGACAGCCCCTAAAAATTTTGCAATGCACGAAGAGGATGGCCACGCTTTTGTGATTCGTCAGCCGCAGACCCCTGAGGAAGAAGCTGCTTGCAAAGAGGCTTTAGACGGATGTCCCGTAGAAGCTATTGGCGACTTTGGCGATAAAGAATAGTCATAAACGTCGTGAAGGCCCCAAAAAACCTTTCGATAGTACTCAAGCTTTTAAAAAAATATTACCCAGATGCTCATTGTGCTCTTGTTCACCAGAACTCATTTGAACTACTGGTCGCAACGATCTTATCGGCCCAATGCACCGACGAGAGGGTTAATCAGGTCACTCCTCATTTATTTGAAGCCTATCCTAACGCAAAAAAAATGGCCAAAGCTTCAATTGATGATTTGGAGTTGATACTTCGCTCGGTCAATTTTTATAGAAATAAAGCCAAGAATATTAAGGCTTGCGCCCTATCCTTGGTTGAAAAATACGAAGGAAATGTTCCGGATACAGTGGAGAGGCTTATCGAGCTGTCTGGAGTAGGTCGAAAAACAGCGAATGTGGTTTTAGGCAATGCCTTTGGCATTCCCAGTGGCGTTGTAGTTGATACTCACGTTGCCCGTCTTAGCAATAGGTTGGGCTGGGTTCGATCGAAGGATCCGGCGTTCATTGAAAAAAAACTTTGCGCCATAGTTCCGAAAAAAGAGTGGATTCAATTGTCACACGAATTAATTTTTCATGGCCGGCAAATCTGCAAGGCACGCAGCCCCCAATGCCAAAGGTGTTTTCTTTTTGAGCATTGCCCCAAAAAGGGTGTTTAAATTCTTTGATATTTGACCCGGCATGGTTGCCGGGGTTTAATCAGCCCATGCTTGTAGCGTTTTTTGAAAGTGTTAAGTATGTTGGCCATTTGCTTCCGATTTCCTTTCTCCGGGTTTTTTTGGGGTATTATTATCTGCAGCAGGCTCTGAATAAATTTGGTGGAGATTTCTTAACTCGTCCTCGTATCGCTGATCAAATTGCGGAATGGCTGCCCGCGAGTCATGCTCCCAATTGGTATAAAATCTTTGTCAGCAGTCAGATTATTCCTCATTGGCAGACTGTGGCCTTTATTATTGTTGGTCTAGAGTTTGCTATAGCTATTTCCTACATCGCTGGGTATGTGGTCCGACCGGTCGCCCTGCTGGCTGCCGTTTTGTGTTTTAATATGCTCTTTTTCTCGGGCCCAATGAACGAAGATTTATATAAGACATTCCTAACAATACATCTTATGATGGCATGGGTGGGCGCAGGGCGCTGCTTGGGTTTTGACTACTACTTCTTCAAGCGCCGGCGGGGGATCTGGTGGTAAATGTAAAGCACTTTGTGATCTTTATGTCCTTGGTGTTTCTCGGTCTTTTTGTTGCAGTTCTGAATAAAAACGATGACATGAAGACGCAAGAGCTTAAACCAATTTTGCGAGTTTTTGGGTACTCTTCGTTTACGGGACAGTGGGGCCCAGGGCCGTCACTTAAACAGATTTTTGAAAAAGACTGCAATTGTCAGGTTCAGTATATTCAAGGTAGTGACTCGGGAATTCTTCTTCAGCGCTTGAAGCTTGAGGGTGAAAGCTTGGGGACGGACTTGGTGGTTGGCTTTGATCAGTTTGACTTGCAGAAGGCTTTGACGGAGCAGAAATGGCGCGAGCTGAATATATCGGGTCTGGATGTCTACGATGAGGTGAAGCCAGCCTTGCAAAATAATTATTTTGTTCCTTTCGATTGGGGAGTTATTTCGTTTGTTACTCGAAAAGGTGAGTTTGATAAAAATCCCGAGAGTCTTGACGATCTTTTGAGCTTAAATTTAAAAAGAAAAATTGCTCTTCAAGATCCACGAACGAGCTCTCCCGGGATGCAGTTTTTATCCTGGGTGATACGAGCAAAGGGAGAAGACGAAGGCTTTAGGTACATTCAAAAAATGATGGAGCAGGCGCACAGCTTTTCTCCCTCTTGGTCTACAGCTTATGGCCTATTTGCTAAAAAGCAGGCTAAAACCGCTCTTTCGTACGTAACATCTCCGGTCTACCACCGCGTTGAAGAAAAAAATAATGACTATGTTGCATTGGAATTTAAGGAAGGGCATCCCGTTCAGTTTGAATTTGTTGCCATTCCTGACTCTTGTCGCAATTGTGAGTTGGCTGAAAGATTTGTCAATCTCATGCTCTCTGATGAGGGGCAGAAGTTGATTATGCAAAAGAGCTATATGTATCCAGTCGTCAGAAATGTTAAAGAAGGAACTATCTTTGCGGATATTCCACAATTTAAGACGCTCGGCGATTTTGAGATTCCATCGACTCAAGAAGTTGAACGGTTGCTAAAAAAGTGGTCTGAACTTCGTCGCGGGGATTCGAATTGATTTCGCGGAACATAGCCCGCTCGGTGTTTCTATTTTATTTAGTTTTTCCATTTTTATTTTTAGTTTATAGCTTTCGTTTAGAGGCATGGCCAGACATCAGAGAGTTTCTCTGGGCTTTTAAAAACTCTTTCATCCAAGCTTTCTTCTCGGCCATATTTTCGTTGTTATTAGGTTTTTGGGTGGCAATGGGCCTACTCTCTTTTTCAGAGGGCTATCGACGTCGCTACAGAGGAATATTTGAGATTTTTTGTCTACTGCCAAGCTTTCTGCCGCCTCTTTTTACTTTATTGGCTTTGTTAAATATTATGGATCCTTTCCCTATGGGAATTGGCGGAATTATCCTTGCCCACACGGCGATTAATTTTGGTTTAGTTGCTGTAATGATTGCGAGTCTTGTCGAAAATAAAATCGGCACTTTGGCAGAGCTTGCCTATGTTGAAGGGTGCTCTCGTAGGCAATTTTTATGTTTTGTATTTTGGCCAATAATGAAGCGAGATTTGTTCTTACTCGGCCTTTTTGTGTTCGCGGTTTGTTTTGGCGGCTTTGCTATTCCGCTGATTGTTGGCGGTGGAACGGGAACCACCATCGAGGTCCTTATCTACGAAAAAATCCGCTTATCAAATAACTGGAGCGAGGCCGTTATTTTGGCGAGTTTTCAGTCGCTATTTATTTTTGCAATTTCGATGATGGCTCGAAGTGGAGGAGGCTATAGCTCTGACCGGGTTGTAAACTTCAGAATCATTCGAATGTTTTCGGGGGTTGTTGTTTTGACGAGCCTAACATTCTTAGGTGTATTTGGATATTTTCAGGGCTTGCTCGACGGCTTTAAGCAGATCAGCGCTTTTTATGAAATTCAATCAGCATTAGTTTGGAATTTTTTAGGTAGTATTGCTGTCGGTTTGTCAGTAGGGCTGCTTTCTTTTCTAAGTCTTTTGATTATCGCATTTTGCTTTTCAAAGGGATGGTTCGAAAAGTTTTTGTCTGGTTATGTTGCGCCTAGCACAGCACTTTGTTGTTTCGCTTTTTTGGTTTTTGGAACGAACGAGTCTTTTTGGCCCTTCGTTAAAATCCCGATTGCTTTTAACCTACTCTGTATAGGGAATCTATATCGCATGGGCTGGGACGGAGTCTTGCGGGCTCTTGACTCACAGATCGAAGTTGCTAAATCACTTGGTGCAGGCGCGCGATTGATTTTCAAAGAAATTCTTCTTCCGCAAATTGCATATCGTGGTGGGCTATTTGCTGGAGTTGCTGCGGTTTGGGCCTGTGGGGACTATTCCGTTTCGCGAATTTTAGCTCACCGCGATTTAACGTTAGCGATGACGGCAGAAACATTAATGTCGAGTTATCGTTTGGGAATGGCAACTTTGCTGAGTTTTGGTTTGGTGCTTTGCGGGGGAATTTGTTTTATTTTAATGAGAGGAGTCGGACGTGTCTTTAGTAGAAAATCTGTTTAAGAGCTACGGGGACTTCAAAATCGATATTTCGAGTTGGGAAATTTTGGATCAAGGTGTAACCGTACTTTGGGGCCCCTCTGGCTCCGGAAAAACTTCAGTCTTTCGCTTGTTGATAGGCCTTGAATCGGCCAGCGCTAACTTCAGTTGGAATTTTAAGGGACACGATTTGGCGAAGATGAAAGTGCCTGAGCGTCGACTTGGGGTCGTCTTTCAGACTTTAGATTTGTTTCCGCATCTTACGGCAGAAGAGAATATCTTATTTGCGGCCAAGGCCCGCAAGATTTCTCTTGAGCAGGCCTATGAGAATATCAAAGAGCTTGCTGAGTCCCTACAGATGAGGGGTTTTTTAGACAGATCTGTCAGTGTTTTGTCTGGCGGAGAAAAGCAAAGAGTGGCTATTGCTCGTGCTTTGATCGGAGAGCCTCGAGTCCTTCTCTTAGACGAACCCTTTTCTGCCCTAGATCAAGATCTTCGGCAGGAGAGCCGAGGACTCATAAAGCGTGTCATCGAGAAAAAAAATATTCCAACTCTTTTGGTAACTCATGATCCACTAGATGTGGAGTTCTTGGCAAACAAGGTGACCACACTTAGGCACGGACAGATTATCGACGATCGCAACATAGTGTGACGCCCTCTTCAACGATATTTCAACTAAATCGAGCGCCATCGGCATAGATTCGTCGCAGAGGTCTGGTAGTTCCAGTACTTGCCGATGAGAAAAATGCTACGGGTCTTAATACTGCTTATTGTTTCCACGAGCTGCGCTGAAAACGGCGGAGACTCCTTGGCGCTTATTACGCCTACTGTTTATTACAAACCCGTTGTCGACTTGAGTAAAATGACCTGTAACGACGGAGAACTGACAGACCTCATTGATGAAAAAGATGTGGTTTTAGCTCGGCTCTGCAAGAAAGATTATGACAACTGTCTTTTGCAGGGATCTTGTTTTGTAGTAGAGGGCGGAAAAATGCGGGCCTTCAATTTTACACAAAAAAAAGATGGGGCCAATCGCTTCGCCGAGAGGCGTGAAATGCGATGCCCTTACGGGTACGGAGTAAGGGCAATTTGTTTGGATCCATTTTATTCTGTTGCGGCGGATCCGGCATTCCATGCCGTAGGAAGTGTCATTTTTGTTCCTAAGTTAGTGGGCTTAAAACTTCCGAACGGAAGTTTGCACAACGGTTACTTCGTTGTTCGCGATGAGGGCGGCGCAATTATCGGCGAAAATCGGTTTGATTTTTTTACCGGGTTTTATGG
>JAMIQD010000183.1:0-8625 GCA_035914755.1 Pseudobdellovibrionaceae bacterium
GAACCCGATGTTGGTCATCCTGATGTGGCAAGAACAATCCATGTATTGACCATGCTGGATACGGTTTTACAGAAAGCCAAATTCAAGATCAGAAGCGTTTCGATTGAAGCGCCGACCTTTTGCCGTAGTTTCAGCCCAGACTATGCAAAGCATGGCCGCATTTACTCTGAGGGTGGATCAATCCAGAACTGGAAAAAGAAATTTGTCCGAGACCTGCTAATTGACGACCAGCCCACCGTCGAACTTGACTATTCTTCCACTCACACCGCAATTGCCTACGCAATCAAGGGTGTTCCAATGCCAAGCAAAGATGTTTATGTCCTGCACTCGTTGGCGTCGATTGAAAATCCTGACCTAAGACGAAAACTCGGCAAAGCGTTCACGAATATCATACTCAATGCGGATTCACGCAAAGCCGCCGCCCAAGCCATCGGTAAGGCATTTGCTGATGAGGGTATCAAGTATAAGGCCGACCTTGGCATTTCAATTCCAGACGTGATTGCGGAGATTATAGGGCGACATCAAGCAATAAAGGAATACTTCTTCAGCGGTGCGGGACTTTATTTGATGAAGATCGAGTCCGACATTTGCCTTGAGATAGTTGACCAGTTTGCTCAACTAAATAAGTCGATCATACCTAAACACGATTCTTTTATCGTCAAGATTGAGGATGAAGAGTTGCTTCGCCAAACAATGAAGCAAGCCTGGATACAAGTGCTTTCAAAGATTCGGAATGGAGAGGTGCAAGCTCCCAATATCTCTATAAAAAAGTAAGATTCCTTATTTTGGACAGTATAGGAAAGCGGCTGAACGCAAGTGAAGCGTAGACACGACTTGGGAGTGTCGATAGCCTTTCCGTTCTCTCTGCATGTCCACTCAGCATGTTGATTTTTTTTATCTGCGGATAGCGAGTCAGACTTTCAAAAAAAAGTTTATAGAAAATAATGATAAACTAAAGCCATACCGATTGCTGCAAAAGCTTATGGCAATCAAGGCGAATCTATATGGCAAAGAAAGTTAAACTGACGACCACAATCAACGTCGAAAATAAGGCGTCGCTCGACAAAATGGCTGAAGCCCTTGGCAAGCCAGCCAATCAAATTCTCGACCACATGATCGAAACCTACTATAGAAAGACTTGGCCAAGGCACTTAAAAAACCATCTAGCAGCACGCAAGCGTGAGCTTGAATACATTTTGCGACTTCAGCAAGAAATCGTGTAGTGAGCATCTTCAGGAAAATTCATTGCTTACAGTCAGTATCATACGGCTTTGCTGTGGTCCGGTCGTTCCGGTTAGCAGACAGGCGCACAGTAAACTTGCACTCCACAGACTGTTGAAATGACTTGAGGATATTTCCTGCTTACACGGGCACGTCGGCTGTCCTGAAAATGCCCAAACCGGAGAGGAACCGGAACGATTCTTCACGAAAGCTCTACGAAAGCACCGAACTTCCTAGTCACCCCCTCTTCGGCCCTACGCTGATTTTGTTCGCTCGTATTCCAGGCGATCCAAGAAAAAACTAAAGCTGTCGCCTTCACAGGCAGCGAAATATGAAATCGCCAGCAACTCAGTTGTGAGGTCAATTTCTAAAAGGATGAAAAGCAAACCCAGCGTTGTCTCGAAATTCAATGCGCTCATAGGTGCGGGACTGTGCCGTATGATTTCCACCGCTGACAGCCATAAAGTCTCGGCCTTATCAGATTTCATATTCTACAGCCCTCCGTTTGAGTCCGATATACGTTCGTCATGTGGAATTCCAATAAAGGTTAGGCCGACCATTTTTGGACTCGTCTCTGAAGGATGCGCCCAACGGTCGATTTTGAGCATTTCATCAGCTTGGCAATTTCAACGTAGGACTTTCCTTGCTGCCCCAATTGTAGAATCAAGTCTTTGTTAAAACGCTCTGGGGCGCCAAGGCGCTTTCCTTTTACTGTTCGGGCATATTCGAGTCCCTGGCAGGTTCTTTCCTTCAGAAGAGCGTTGTAAAACTCTGCGAGGCTTCCCAGAATTTGCAGCATCAAACGCCCACTTGCACTGCTGTAGTCGATGTTGTCATCCACAGCGACGAATACAATACCAAGCTGATTGAATTCATCCAATGTCGTTAAAAGCATCTTGAGGCTTCTAAAAAGTCGATCAAACTTCGTTATTACAATGGCGTCGATTTGTTTCGTTCGAGCAAGTTCCATGAGCTTGTGAAATCCAGGTCTGTTGTCGTTTGAACCCGTGTACCCGTGATCGACAATTTCCTCTGTGATTTTCCAACCCTTGTGATTCACGAATGATTTCATCCGTGAAATCTGCAAGTCTGGATTCTGGTCTTTGGTTGCCGTTGAGCATCTAGCATAAATGGCGCATCTCAAGCAGATCCTCCTTTGATATACGGGGGGCGTTGTCGAATCTCGTAAAATTGGAGTCCCAAAAGGGGTACTGACTGGACGGTTTCATAATGAGAGTTTTCAAAATTATTTTTTGGTATCTAAAAATAAAGGGGACTAATTTAATCAAGTATCTCATTTTATCCTCATGTCTCTTGATCGAGGCCGATCCATTTCGGAATCAAACCCGCACCGGAAGTTTTAAGTTCAAAGAACACGGGATTAGCCTCGGGAAAGCCTTTGAATTGAAGGTCTATCTGAGTCACTCGTTCGGCGGGCTTCGAGCAATAGAAACCAAAATCAATCCAGCTAAATAGATTGCCGCTTCCTCGAAGAGACTCGCCGCCCGTTTTACTTCCCTTGCGGTTGTGGTGGACCAATGTAATCGTGCATCCAGTATCGAGTTGAATTTGCCGTAGGCTTGAAAGAACTGAGTTCAACTGTCCAGAGTGATTCTCTGAGACATTTCCTAAACAGCGAACCAACGGGTCAATCACCGTAAAGCGGATTGAATGGCGCTCAATCAGCAGTTTCAAGTCAGCCAGTGCCTCGTCGGAATCCAGACGAAATTCGTTCGTTGGGCAGACCATCAGTCGACTCATTTCCGAAAGTGAAATGCCACGACCATGCGCCATCAACTCAAGTCGTGAGCGAACAATTTCAGAGGAGTCTTCAAGGGGCAGATAAAGAACGGTCTCTGGATTTGGAACATCATAAACGCCAAAACACTTTGAGCTAGTGCTAAGGCTCAAAAGAAGTTCCGCACAGGCCCAACTCTTTCGACATTTCGGTGGACCGGATATAACTCCGACAGAAGAGGAGGGAAGTAGACGATCAATGAGAAATTTGCTCGCTTCAGGACGAGCTTTTAAATCGTTTGGTTTGAAAACTTGAAGTGCCATTTTCAGCCCTTTCAAAAAGGGCCAATAACTTAGGCCCTCATTTTTTCATTTTTTCTGCGATTGCTTTGGCGGCTCGCTGTCTTAGTGTTTCAGCCATCGCCCCATCTTTCTTGCAATCACGATCATACTTTTCTTTTACTGACACACGAATCACATCGGCATCGGTCATAGCTCCGCCAGAAAGAGCATTGATAACGTAGATCAGTTCCAAATACTCCGGCTCTAGTCGCACCGACACGCTGATGGTTTTGTTTTCTGGTTTCTTCTTCATTTCTCAATTTTGGATACTCCAGAGTCAATTTGTCAACTTACTTACAATCTATCTTGCATTATTTTACGCAGGTTGTCAAAATGTAGATGATCCATGATCGTGAATCGGATCAATACGAGTCGGTTTTAAAGCCCCTGAAAAGGCAGCACTGACGATGAGTTCGGAGCTTGGTCTCGGTCCCGATCCAAGAATGTAAATTCCCGTAACACGATCATAAATAGTTACGTGATTACAATGGGTTGAGGCCGATAAGGTGGAGTATGAGCAAAGTTAAAGTTCACGACATTCTTAGAACGCTCGCTGATGAGCGTGGTTTAAATATGAAAGACCTGAGCAAGGCCGTAGGTATTCCACATAGTACCCTCTCGACCTATTTTGCCTCGAAGAAGGCAACTTACCAGGCGGAGCACCTTATTGCTTTGGCTGAATTCTTTGGTGTCACGACTGACTTTCTTTTAACGGGCAAACATTCCGGCACCAAAGCATTGAACTCACTTAAAACAGAAAATCTATTCTCCGGTTGGGTGCGTTTAAAAATTGAAAGGGCGATTCCTGATGGTGAGGAAGGCGGTCCAAAATGAGATTTGCCTTTCTTATTTTTTTTGCACTGCTTGGACTCAATGCCAATGCAAATGACATTGCTCCGAAAGTCGATACAGATCAGATTCGATTCGCTGGCGATTTTGACAGGGAAGCAATTCGCCGTTCAGTAAAAGCGCACAAAACAAAATTTCAACTCTGCAAATCTACCCAGTCGTCGATTGATTTCAGCGTGGAATTTCAGATTGATCAAAAAGGCAAGGCTCGGGCCATTGCAAACAATGGCTATCCATTGCCGTCTGACAATGCACTGGATTGTGTTAGTAAAGCTTTGGGCGAAATACAATTTCCGGTTCCGGCATCCGATTCAACAGACTCCGTGATTTTGCCCATCAGATATGACGAAGCCAAGACCGTGACTGTAGTTCAAAACCAAAAATCATCTGTGCCAGATACCGACAAAAATTTATCAGAATCAGAAGCCGACAAAAAGAATCTTGAATATCTAGAGCAAGTGAAGGCCAATGCGCTTCGTGAAATGAACGCCCAAGCCGCAAAGCAAAATGCACAACTCAAGGCCGCTCTTGCTTGCAATGATCGTTCGCTCTCTCTCGAAGCCCGCAATCAATGTCTTGATCAAGCGAAATACGGAGGTCTATCTGAGTCGGCAAAAACTTGTCACAAAAATTGTGACTCGCAGAGAATGAATCTGGAAGTTAGTTGCCAAAGATGCGGCGGCGGAACCGTCGCAAGACAGAATTGCATTTCTTCGTGTCAACGGAACATCGCCAGCCAAATCGACCAGTGCAAAACAGGCTGTCGGTGAGGAGGATGCTTGGACTGTGTAATATCGCTGAGAAGCAAAATTTTTTTGGTCCTTATGCTTTCACTCGTATTAACGTCGTGCCTCGGACAAAATTCCGGTCAAAGCGATTCGCCTTCGTCCAATGAGACTCTCGACGATGGCGGACGCTATCTTAAATCTCAATTCTACATTGCTGATTTGAATGGAACCGAAATCACAAAAGAAGATGCGGCGAATTTTAACGACGTGCTTATTTGCGAACGGCGTTCCGGCTTTTGTGAAAGCGTCTGTATCAATCAAATTTACTATTCCACCCCATACAAACGTTATTCGCTTCTTTGGAGCGGCTATATTTATGGCGGAACTTGTTCGGTTTACGTCTTGGGCCACAATGACAGCGACGCAGGTAAACCTTTATACAAATACTATAGCGGGGTTTACGTTCAGCCGAATCCTCCGTCTGTTTTAGGATATTGCGACGGTGTATCTGTAGCGAGTCCGAATGCAATTGGACGCTATGACTTCACAGAAAACCGAGTCCCTAGCGGCGATCCTACCCCAGACCCTTGGGGGCGTCGGCTCTACTATGCTTTAGACACAATGGACTTAACTGGAAATCCTTCAGGACGCACATTTGTTCGGTCCTATGAGCCTGTTCAAGACAGTAACTCAGTACATTTGTTTTCTTATATGGTCGGCGGTCTTGAAACCACATGGCAGACCGTCAATGGATTCTCTTGTGTTCGTGAAAATCAAATTACGGATGCTGCGATCTTAAATCTTCAATAGGCATTTGAACTGCAAAGAAAGGACATCCAGATGGCAGAAAAAATCTTAGTGATAGGGGCGGTGTTATTCCTATTGAATCTTGTTTTCATGCACGGATATTTTTTCTTAAAAGCAAAACGCCGACTTGAAAACGAAATAAATTCTCTTCCTAACGATGCAGAGGCAGTGATCCTAAAAAGGTCCGCCGAACTCAAAAACGTCCGAAAGACTGGAAAGAAAATCTCGTTTGAATTGGCTGCCTCAACTTTGAAGTTGTCCGACCTTTTAGCGGACGAAAAAGAAGACCTTTGGAATGTTGTTTCACCTCAACGCTTCGACATCACAAAGACATGGTACAGAGGATTTCAGACCTGGAATCTGGCGATAGCGAGTCAGGGAATCGGTGCAAGAATAGTCGGAATCGGCTTTATCTTATTCGCCGTCACGACATTCTGGGGCATCGTCGGAGCAATCGTGTGGGCTTTCATGGCAAGTCAATTCGAGGCTCAGTTAGGATCAATTCTCAAGGAACGACAAGGACCAGTGAAAGCGGCGTCTTAAAGAAGGGGTGAGAAAATCCCACCCCTCCACGGATACTCAAGGCACCTCAAGACTTGTAATGGGTGAACCGACCGCTACTTGGTCTGATTCACGGACATCCAGCGATAAAACGCCATAGACATCATCAATGTGGTAGCGAAATACTCCGTCAGTATTGTAAACCCGCAAGTAAGGACCAGCAGCATCGTATTCCAAATGCGTAGGCGCAGCCGATAGATTCAGAGTTTCGATAGTGACCGATTGACTTGGATCGCTTGGCTTCAGAGTTTCGAGTTTTATGGAACTTCCTTGAGCCGAATAAATGAACCGATTGCGAACACGCATCGTTGCCATAGTCCCTGGGCCGCTTTCATAGTCACTCAAATCCGGCTCGGGACTCCATGTTCCCGAGAAGCTTCCCAGGCTATCAATCTGCTGAGTGGCGTGACCAATGCCATCAATGTAGTAGTGAAGCAGATTCGATATGACCCCTATCTGCGTGAGAGATTGATTTGTGGCGAGGAGTTTGAGTTCCTTATCGACCTTGCTGCCGTCGGGCAATACCCATCTAGTTTGAACTTGTCCTGGCCCAGCACCCGAGCCGTTCACGATTTCAAATTCCATCTTAAATGAAAATGGCATGACAGATAAATTCAGTGGGGTATCGAATTCCGAATCCGTCGTCTCAGCCACAATTGAAAAATCTGTAGGGGCCAAAGGAGCATTCGGCGTGCCACTGATCGCACATGTCACTGGGTCAAGGCTGAGGCCAAGACTCGTAAACAAGGCTGCATTCGTGCCAAGTCTACATTCCACAATCGACGTACTTGGAGTGAGTTGGTTTTCAACGTGCAAAGAGCCAAACCCGAACACGGTCTGCCGTCCTGGGGCATTCGCATAACTTAAAACGGTGTTTTCTGGAGTGTGGCTTGGAAGGCTTCCGCTCCCTCCACCCCCGCCGCCACTACATGCAGCGAGTGTGAAGCAAAAAATCATAATCATGGTCTTAAACTGTCTCATTCTGAGATCCTTTCGTTAGGGCGTGCGAGATTGCCGCCTCGGAAGGAATTATCGGTTTTGAATAAGCCGGACTTTTTGGAAGGCCGTTTCAACGGTTGGATTTCAAAAGCGGAGGCCATACCCTGAAGGGGTGCAGAACATCAAAGGACCAAGAAAATCAAATAGTAGCGACAAGGCATTAGAGCTTGTGGCCGTGCGGGTCGGTGCCAGCTTTCTGGGAATTTTATCCGCACACTTGATCTTGAACGGTCAGACGCCAACGCCGAAGGAATTTGTTCCGATCTATCTGACGGGGTTTTTGTCGGTGTATGCGTTCATAAAGAACAATTGCAAGCTCACGGAATTTGGTTCATTCGCTAAACAGTATCCCATAAGCTTTTTAGCCAACCTGAGTATGCCCATGTTCGGTTTTTTATTTTTCCTGATCGGACAAGCCTTTGTCTTTTCACGACAAGACCTGATCCAGCCCATTGTTGGCGTTTTCCAGTTATCCGACGTTTCGTTATTCTCCGCAATTTGCGGTTGGGTGCTTGTTCACTTCGGAACGAATCTCATTTACCGAGACCTTACAAATTCGTTTCTACCATTCACGATAGACAAGTATTTGCTGGCCCCCGCTGACGGCTGGCTTATGGGTCTACTGGTTTACTATTTCTCGGTAAGATGACCGCATGGCAATCGGTGAATGGCCTCAGTTGCGAATCGAACGAAATCGCAGACAACGTGATTTCAAATCTTCAGTGGGAATCGTTATGCGCCTTTTAGCTCTTCAACAATTTCTGGCTTCTTAAAAATGATTTCCAGCAGACGATAGACAGAGCCAGAGGGTTTTCGCAACCCCTGTTCCCAATGGCGAATGGTTCCAATATCCACATTAAGAAGCGATGCAAATTCGAGTTGCGTGCAATCAAGCACCTCAGTGCGAAGGCGTTTGATTTCAGTTTTGGAAAATTCGGGTGCAGGTGGAGCTAGTTCCCGCTCGACAGTTTTAAGTTTGATCTCGCCACGTTCGTGCGCCACAGCGTCAGTTAGGCCAGAGATTAAAGCTTGCCCTAAAACGGATTTCTTTTTTGCTTTCATGGCTTGCTCTCCTTTTTCAAAGTCACGACCAGTTCACGAATCATTTTCTTTTCATCCGGCGTGATGTCGTCGGACTCACCCTTTTTCAAAAGAAACAACAAGTGCGTTTTTTCGACGTGGGGCAAATCCAAAAACAAAACTCTGATGCCGCCTCGCTTGCCTTTGCCCCTGGATTCATCGGCCAGTCGGAACTTTCTAACGCCGCCAGTTCCAGGTACGATGTCTCCCACTTCGGGGTTATTGAGAATGGCGTTTTCAATCTCACGAGCTTTCGCATCAGAGTCGCTAAACTCTGCGAGTCGGGGCTGAATCGGTGGTG
>JAMIQD010000184.1:0-5791 GCA_035914755.1 Pseudobdellovibrionaceae bacterium
CTAAATCCAAATCCCGCGGTACAAAAAAAGCTACGTCCGAAAAAGAGTACATTGTTATCGATGAGGCCGCCGGCCTTATCTTTGAAACTGAAGACGATTTGTTTGGTTACTTCGCTCAGAGTATTGAGACTCTTGAAGAAGAATATCAGTCCGTGCGATCACCGGAGGACTTTTCTGATCAGGAGCAGCTGGATCTTGAGACTTATCTCGAAAGCACTTTGGATGAACCAGATGAGATCTGGCAAGATGGACAGACCTTCGAGGATTTGGTTGTCCATCACTTTGTCCGCTCCTTTGAAGTTGGCGGCCAAGTTTTTCATTATATCGCGGTAGCCTACGTGACCCCTGAGGACTCATACCCTAGCTTCGTGTTTATTCATTTTCCTACCAAAGACATCCGTGTCCTTCAGAACTACCAAAGGGGAGAACTGATCTTTGATAAGAAGTTTGAGTATGTCCGCGATGGTGCGGTTGATGGAGACGCTTTAGGCGAAGGGGACCCGCTTTCGGTGGGGCTTTACATTGCGATGATGAAGGTTCGCGGAGAGAAAGACATTGTTCAATCCAAGTTTCAGAACTTTGCGGATCTCCGTGAGGATACGATCGAAAGTGCCGATGAAATCTGGCGCAAGAACGATCTTGATGGAAATGTGTTAGTGACTTTTATTAAAGAGTATCCAGATCACGAAACCAAAGATCTGCATTACATCGTGATCACTCAAGAGGACTCAACGAGCAATGTGCACTCGCTTTTGTTTTCATTTCCAACGAATGACGCATCGCTGGTGGACCGTTATCGACAAGGAGAAAATCTCCAGGCCGAAGAAGTGGTCCAAGAAAACTCTCACTAAAAACAATACCCATTTGTCATCGATTGAAATTGAGCGCTAGTCCAGCCCTCACTGATTTTTGCCGCAAAAGGATGTAGGTTTTGAAGAGCCGTGGGGCGAGTCGCTCCGTGGTCATTTTGATATTCCGAGGGATTTGCAGCAAAGGCAGGTAAGAGTATATCCATGTCGATCGTTGCTGTATTGCTAGAATTATAGAAAGCAATTTTTAAGACATCATATTGAGCTTGGGGGTCTCGAATGTCGACGACTAAGCGGACCTGTTGCAGAAATTGATTGGGATCAGAGAGTCCCGAGTTTTTTGCGATTTGTGAGATTTGGCCCCAATAAATCACTGGTGAAAAGTTCGTTAAAATCTGGCCACTCAGGGTTTCGAATCGAGCCTGGGTCGGAGTGGGGTCTAAATATGTTTGACCATTAGAGCTTACCTGCCAGCGGAAGAACTCCAAATAGCTCCCACTTGCGAAGTCAGCGGGGATCTGGGTTATTTTGACCTTCATGTAGTCGTTGCGAACGTTGTTGGCGCTGTCCGTATAGACCATGAGATTCGCGGAGAGCCCGTCCTGTGATTTTTGATTGCAGTAGGCAAGGGGCACCGTCGAAGTTGCTGTCGTCGTGGTTGAGATGGAGCGGCTAGCGAAACTTTCGCTGGAGTCCTTTGCGGCTCCGCAGGCGCTCAGCAGCGCGAGAAGCGTTAAGAATAGTGCCGTTTTGAGTGTCGTTTCGCTTTTCATAAATCCCCCTTGGATTCTAAATTTATCTACTTGCACAGATATTAGAGCAACGACAGGGCCAATGCCTCAGATCGAGGCGTGGGGGATTTTATTGATATTTCAGATAATTAGGCGGTTGTAATTTGCCTCAAAGCAAGACGTCTTATTCTGGGGCTCCATCTTCGCTCAGAGTGCCGCTTTTGGGCTGAAAAAAACACTTTGAATTAATCCAGGTTGAGCTCCACCCAAGTAATGCCATCGCCGCCAGACTCAGGCGATCCGGCCTTCCACTTTTTGACATAGACGCTGCGAGAGAGGTGGGTGCGCACAGCTTTTTTGAGGGCCTCTGTCCCGTGACCATGAATGACTTTAAGTCGGTCCTCTCGAACTTGGGCGGCCTTATCGAGGGCCACTTCGAGGTCTTCGAGAGCATCTTCGACGGTCTTTCCGCGAAGATCTAGGATTCGTTCCTCGTCGTGGAGAGCGACCGTAAAGCTCGAACTCTTTCTGACAAGTTGAGCAGTAGGATTTTGTGGTTTTCCGGGACTGCGGAGTTCTTGCCAATGCAGCTGGAGACGAATCGAGTTTGATAACACTAGAACTTCGCCTTTTGTATTTGGAGAACTTTGCACAACGGCATCTTGATTGAGTGAAGGAACAAAGACCTTAGATCCAGACGGAAATTTTTTGGCAAAATCCTCTGCCGAAGTGACGCCGCCACTATCAATAGGCTTGGCTTTGACGATTTCTGGGAGTTGCAGTTTGATATCTTGCAGAGTGCGGTGCCTTTTGAAAATATCATCGGCCTTTGCTTGGCTGATGGCCTCTTCGACTTTGCGCTCTGCTTTTTTTAAAGTCTTCGCGAGGGTGTCCTCTTTTTCTTTGTTAAACTGTTCTAAGAGAGACTCGTACTTCTTTTTTGTGGCCATCGCCTTAGCTGTTTCTTTGCGAAGATGGTCTTGTAATAAAGAGATATCACTTTTTAATTGTTCGATCTGCTCAAGTCCTCGCAGTCTTGCCTGTGTGGCAGGGGATAGCACTTCGATTGCGCGCTCGATAATTTCTTTGGCAACGCCGACTCGTTTTGCGGTCTGTATGGCCAAAGAGTCTCCGGGGATTCCCGATAGAAATTGATAGGTGGGTCGACCTGTTCTTGAATCGTATTCAAGGCTGCCATTGAGAACATGATCCTTTTCAGTCCAACCAGTTTTCAGGGGTCCTAAGTGAGAGGTGATCACGGCAAAAACATCTTGGGCAGAAAATCGTTCGATAAAACTGCGAGCTAGGGCGCTGCCTTCTTCGGGGTCGGTCGAGCCACAAATCTCGTCAATTAAAATTAAGTTGTTTCGGCCCTGAACAGTTGCTGCTTTGGTGAGGACTTTTAAGTGGGCCGCAAAAGTGCTGAGCTCTTCATCGACACTTTGGGCGTCTCCGATGCCAATGAGAATCTTTTTAAAGAAAGGAATTTTTGAACTTTCGCTCGCACAGACAGGAAGGCCACAACGAGCCATTTGCGCAGCAAGGCCAATGGCTTTGAGCAGGACGGTTTTTCCGCCGGCATTCGGCCCTGACAGCAAAAGAATGGCTTTTTGTTGATTGAGCACGACGGTGTTGGCAACAACATCTTTTCCTGCAAGTTGTAGAAGAGGGTGGCGAACGTCAATCAGTTCGAACTCATCATTCGAGAACTCAATGGCGGTGGCCTTGATCATAGTGCTAAACTGTGCCTGAGCTAATCTCGTGTCGGCTTCTTCGAGGAGCGCAGAGGTCTCTTGAAAATCTGCAACCTTTAAGTGAAGGTACTTCGAAAGTTCAACTAGGAGCCTTTCGATTTCATCCTCTATTTCAACCTCGATTTGTCGCAATCGGTTGTTGAGGGGGATGACCTTCTCCGGCTCCATAAAAACAGTGGCCTTCGTATGGGAGGCCCCATGAATCACACCAGGGACATAATGCTGCATGCCGCTTTTGACTGGCAAAACCCACCTGCCATCTCGGGTCGTGACATACTTGTCTTGAAGATTGTTTTCCATCTGGTGGTCTTTGACGAGACGATCCAAGTGTGTTTGCACATCGCGGGCTAATTTTTCTTTTTCGCGAAAGAGATTGTAGAGTTTTTCGCTCGCGTCGGAGCGAATTTCGCCGTTGGGGCTCAGAATTTGATCAATGGCCGACAGAGGCTCCGAGGCCTCCATGAGTCGGCTGAGGATTTTATTGGACCAGGTGTTGTCGATGAGCAGAAGAGCTTCTTTAAGGGCGAGGGCTTCAAGGCAAAAGCTCCGAACATCTTTTATCTCAAGAGTCTTTAAGACTGCATTTTTTTTGAGTCGCGGAAACCAGGTCATAAACAGATCTAAACTCTGCATGTAGGGGCGAATTCCTTGGCTGAGAATTTCGGCAGAGTTATTAATTTCTTGTATGCTAAGCTCGGCATCGCTCGGAGTATTGAGGGCTTGTAAGTCCTCAATTTTCTTTTTACCAGCCTCACTCGTTGCATAGTTTTTAATTTTTTCTAAAATTTCGGTCCAATCAAGAGCGATGAGTTCTTGCATCTCTTACACCTTTAAAAAGCACCGCCAAGAGCGCGGCAATAAGCACTAGCCAATCGTAATGACCCCATAAAACAAAATCAGTAGTGGGCGGAGTTTTCTGCATACGCAAATCAAAAGTCCCTTGCCATTCGGTGTGAAGGGGGGACTCCTGTAACAAGGTTCCGTCAGCGAGCATCACGGTGCTAATGCCCGTATTGGTTGAGCGGATCAAAGGTCGCCGAATCTCAATAGCTCGCCCCAGAGTCATGTAGAGGTGTTGGCGAGGCTCAAAGCCCTTACCAAACCAGGAATCATTTGTGACGTTCGCCAGGATATCTGCGTGTTGCTCTGCAAGGCCTCGAGAAAATTCTGGGTAGAGGCCTTCGTAGCAAATTTGTCCGCCGATGCGAAGATCTCCTTCGGGGTGGGGATAATTTAAGACTTGAGGACCTTCTCCTCTCCCGAAGTTGGCAATAAAAGGGAGCAATTTCACGATAAACGGAAAGTACTCACTGAACGGGAAGTATTCGCCGAAAGCGAGCAGGTTGGTCTTGTGGTAAGGACGATCGAGCAGGTTGGCATTTGCATCCACGAGGAAGAGACCATTGTAGGTTTTTCTATGCGGAGTTGTTCCAGGAGCATCTTTTGAGTAAGCGCCGGTCAGAAGGGGTTTGCCGAATTTCCCTAAGCTCGTGGCTAAAGTTTCTGGATAGCGTGAGGGGCGATTATAGGCGTTGAGATAATCAGGAAAGGCTGTCTCAGGCCAAACCAAAAGCTCCGTGTTTGGCGTTGTTTGAATTGCTTGCTCTGTCAGGCGTAGATAGTTTTCCAGGATAGAACTCTGAAAATTATTTTGTCCCTTTTCCGCGTAGACCTTTTCTAGGTCACCAATATTGGCTTGAACAATCGACACGCGAAGAGTGCGCTCAAACTGAGACCACCGCTGGGCGTGAAAAAAACCTGAAATATTGAACGAGAAAATAAAAATCACAAAAAGAAAAATGTGACGTTTGATCATTTGGCGACGGTGTTTTTGCGCCCAAACCCAAGCGATCCAAGCATTCAATAGTAAAACAACGCTTGCAAGGCCTTCAAAACCAATGACATCCGCCCAGTTAAAAGCGGGGAGCTTTGCCCAGAAAAGAGTGTAGCCTAAATTCCACGGGAAGATGCTAGGCCACAATCGCTCAGCAAGGCTGGTCATCAAGGCCAGCGCCAAGACGGTGATAGATAATTTCCAGCGAAACCGTTCTTTAAGCAAGACAATGAGAGCTGTCGTTAGTGGGATATAGAGATGAATTCCAGCGGCAAAAAGGAGGAGGGTTAGAATGGCGACAGGCCAAGGGAATCGGCCAAATTGGGCCGCAGTGTATGCCACCCAATGAAAACCGATGAGGGTGAGAGTGAACTGCGTCCACCATCCGGCAATGAATCCCTCTCTCCACGTCTTCGCATCTTTAAATAAAAACAACCAAAGGGGGACGTAACAAAAAACAAGGGCCCACGGAGGAAAGGGGATATAGCTCGTGCCAATAAGAAGCCCCGAAAAAAGAGGCCAGCGATATTTCTTGAAAATTTCGAGAATTTTTAACATCATAGATTTGTAACACTAAGGATGGTAATGGAAAAGCTAAGACTGCGATGTCCAACATGTGCAAAACTTTACGAAGTCAGCGAGGCTGATATCGTTAGTCACACC
>JAMIQD010000185.1:0-3344 GCA_035914755.1 Pseudobdellovibrionaceae bacterium
GAGAGAACATAGTTTACGTCCTCCTGATTAAATTGAATGTCCCCAATCAAATGGTGAAGATCTCTTAGGTTCACAAAAATTGAGTTTTTAACTTCTCGTGTTTTTTCAAAATCTATCTGTAATTTTCGATTGTCTTTAGCAATCGCAATAAATGGGTCAAACGGCCCAAAACAAAATGGTTCTTTGAAGCCCGCATAATACAAAGTCGCCAGCAACTGACGAACCACTGGCGAGCGATGGGTTACAGTGTCACCCGCAAAATCGAAGTTAATCGGCGCATCCAAGATAGCCACACCGCTCGCACTGAGGACGCGTCGAACACCACTGTAAAACTCAAAAGAATACAGACGAGACAGATCAATATTCGTTGGGTACGGAAAGTCAACAAGGACGAGATCGAATTGCTCACTCGTCGTTCGCACATAGGAATAGGCATCTCCGATTACGACTCGCACCCGAGGATCCGACAAAGATCCCAGATTTAGACTAGAAATTGGCAACATCTCCTGAGAAAGCCGAATCATCTCGGGATCTATTTCAACCAAAGTCATCTGAAGAGTCGGAAACACATCAAGCATTGCTCTTGCCAAGAGCCCATCGCCAGCTCCGAGGACAAGAACTTTTTGGGGCTTCTCTAAGAGAAAACTCTTTGCCGCCGCAACCATTGATCCATGATAATTTTGATATATCAAACTATCGAACTGGGGTTGCTTATTAAGAAAAAGGGCAAAAGACTCTTCTCTACCTTCAACTGCGGATCCGTAAGTTGATCTGAGATCGATATTTTGGTAGAACGACTCTATCCGACTTGTCCTACCTTCATATTGCACAGCCTTGAGCGTGTTTTTAATTCCAGGCCAAGAAAGCTCTACAGTGGAAAACTTAGAATAGTAGACATCCAAAAAAAAATTACGACTTGCATTTAAATATCGGGTGTTCAAAAAGACAGCGACCACAACCAAGCCAATAGGAGTAAATTCTTTTAGTTTTAACAAAAGACCACGCTTCGCTTGAATATAGAGCAAGGCCATCAAATTGATCGCCACGATTAGGACAAAGCTATAGCTATGTCCAAGAAGTGACGCCAAATAAAATGCACAAAAAGCCCCAGCCACTAAGGCTGCTGAATAGTTCGCAGCAATCAACCAAAAAGATCGACGGTCTTCACTCGATAAATTTAACCAACCAAACAGAAGTGGCAGCTCCATGCCGGTTAAGGCTCCAATCAACATCGTGAAGAGTGAGAAAATCAAAGACATTGACATCACAAGAGCATTCTCTGAAAGCACGATCAGGGTTCCCTCAAAGAGAAAAAAGCTTCCTGCCGCAAAATAAACAACAAGCGGTATCGTGGCGCTAATGACGCATATCCAAGTCTCTACCAGCGCGAGGCGGCTAAAGGATTCTTCTGCTGTTCGTTTTTTTCTATCAACGATAAAGGCGCCGAAGGCCATGCCAAAAATAAAAAAACCTAAAACATAAGACTGAGTGAATAGGTTTTCACCAACCACAGAGACGATCAGCTTGCCTGCAAGATTTTGATAGGCAAACGAACAAAACGAAAGAACAAAGGCTAATACACAGGCCGCAGCAAAAGGACTACGGGGAAGGGAGGCCTCGCTCTTCAAGACTCTAGGGCCTTCAGAAACTGGCTCACGAAAAAAAAATAACAAGATCCCTAAAAAAAGACTTATCAACGAATTGAAAATTATCATGCCTCTGATTTGAAATCTTGCAGAGACCATAATTGGATATAAAATAATTCCTAAAAACATACCCAAGTAGTCACTAGCGAGGATTTTTGAAATCGCAATTCTACTTTTATAGTACAGAAATGGAATCTCAAGCCCCGTTGCAGCTCCCAATACGGCCGCAGGCATCAGAGCTAAAAAAAGGCCCGCCCCCTGCGAGGACAAGAGTTCAAAATACCTCGGAATCATCAGAGAAAAGAAACCCACAAAAATTTGAACTCCTGCGAGAGTTCTCCATGTCCTAATCCTGTGAGGAATAAAGTTAAAAATAATGGAGCCAAGCCCCAAAGACGCAGCGAAAACCGTGAACGTAAAAAAAACAACCTGATAGCCACCGCCCAATAGCCCATTAATGTACTGTGCTAGAAGGTACTCATTCCAGATTCCGGCGAAAGCGAAACAAAATGATAGCAGTACAAAGAAAAATAGCATCGCCTAAGGGCTTACTTTTATTTCACTGAAGAGTTTTTCGAAATAGTCATCGTTCTCGAACATTTGCTTCCCTGGCGAGTTGTAGATAAACAAATAGCTGCCTCTTCCATCGCTTCTAGGAAGCATTGCCGCTGCGTATGAATTTCCTCTGGTGTCCTCGCCAACCCACACTTTGGCATCTAAAAGACCACTGAATTTGGGCGCAGGAAAGCTCTTTGGTTCTTCGGACCACGAAATATCTTTTTTTGAGAGGCTGGGGATTTCCGCTGCCGATTCCCGCAAAAAAGAACCAACCATCTGATCTGTCGGACGGAGCTCACTCGCGACAACAGCCAGTCCAGTCTTTAGGTCCCCCGAAGTACCGTAGGTTCCAACAAGAGCGTCGTCCTGTAAATCCAAGTTTCTGAAATTCATTTTAACTGGCGCTTGAAATTGAATTTTTGCAGCCGTTGAAAATTTAGCTAGGACCTCTGCCGATTGCTTATTGTAAAACTCCGTGACCTTTCCGAAGTCAGGCATTTTTTCATTAGTTGCCTTATTTGCTCGAGCCACCATATCTGCGTATTCCTGGGCAGTGGGAATTCCAGCCCCTGCCACTCTCTGAGAATTCGGAGAGCTGCTTTGCCCCTTATTTGTTACCTGAGCTTGAAATTCGTTTCTGATCGGAGCACTCTTAAAAAAGAAATTGTAAATAACAATGAAAAGTGCAAGGATCGCTATATAGGTAAGCGGCGTTCTTTTACTCATGGTATTATTTAATACTCAACCAGACAGTTAGGTCAACAGTGCAACTATCTATCTTTAAACAAAAAAGTGGTTTTAGCATGGTTGAGGTCCTTGTCAGCCTCGGAATCATGGTTATCGTTACGGGCCTGTTCGCCATGTCCCTCGTTGGCCTAAAGAAATCTCAATCTGAATTTGAAGATAAAAACGATGCCTTGCTATTTATGAACGGCCTAACAAGCTATCTAATGGGTAATCAACAGAGCTGTTCAAACGCGATCAACAATCAATATCTTCCAGCTCCAGGAGCGCCGGCTGTTCCGTTTCAAATCAACGGTTACAATGGCTACGGATTTGGTGGCGGGACCCTAACGGCCGGTTCAGTCATTTCGGGATCGAGCGCCAATGCGCGCACACGTATTCAATCGATGAGCATTG
>JAMIQD010000186.1:0-17046 GCA_035914755.1 Pseudobdellovibrionaceae bacterium
TGCTTCTTTAGCTGCTGAGGACTTTTTGGCTTTTCTAGCAATAATGATTTGGTCCATTATTTCGTAGGTTTCTTTTTGAAGGTCATTTTCGAAAACAAAACGATAAAAACCTTCGATTTCTGGACTCTGGCGGAACTTTTTTAGAGATGTTGGGATATTGTCTGACTGAACAAAATCGATAGAGCTGCCATCTTTTGAAAGTTTAACTTTTTCAGCCATTTTAAAATCTCCCCTAGTTTCAAGAATTTGTACAATAATCTAGGAGCTTGCTGTGGTCAAGGAAGCAGCATTTTTAAAGATTTCTAGCATAAATAATTGAATTTCTTCAAGAAATAGAAGAAATTGGGGGCCTCAAAGGTGGTACCCAATGATCCTTCTGGATGGCAAGGCCGTTGCGGCCGAACGAAGAGAAGCTTTAAAATCAAGATCTGAGTTATTTATGAAGCAAACTGGAAGAGCTCCTCACTTATCAGTCATACTCGTGGGAGAGGATCCTGCGAGCCGAGTTTACGTTCGCAACAAAGAGAAGGCTTGTCACAACACAGGGATTGATTCGAAAGTTTACAACCTTCCGATGGATGCAACCCAAGAGGCCTTAGATCAGAGGATTGACATACTAAATGCCGACACAAGTGTTGATGGTATATTGGTGCAATTGCCGTTGCCAAAGCATTTGAGTGTGGAATCAATTCTAAAAAAAATTAAACCGGAGAAAGATGCCGATGGTTTGACTTACATGAACGGTGGTTTTCTCTTGGCAGGGAATGCCATTGTTAAGCCGTGCACGCCAGCAGGAGTAATGCATATTCTCGAGCACTACAAAATCAACGTAGAGGGCATGAATGCTGTTGTGGTTGGACGCAGTCAAATCGTTGGAAAGCCCATGACCCTATTGTTGAATGATGCAAATGCCACCGTGACGATGTGTCACTCGAAAACAAAGGATTTAAGGAGCCACACTTTAAAGGCGGATCTTGTGGTTGTTGCTGCAGGAAAGAGACGATTTTTGGGAAAAGGGGATTTTAAGCCGGGAGCCGTGGTGATTGATGTTGGTATGCATGGCTCAGGAGGCGGAGAGCTTTGTGGCGATGTTCGTGCCGAAGAGTTGACGGATGTTGTCGCTGCGCTCACGCCAGTTCCAGGCGGAGTTGGACCCATGACCATTTGCTCTCTTCTTGAGAACACAGTGCTATTGGCAGAACTTCGCGCGGGCTTTGAGCGGAAATAATTTAGGAATTTGATATGAATACAGAATTTTTACGTAACGTTTGGTATGTGGCTCTGCCGAGCCAAGAGTTGAAAAAAAACAAGATGCAGGCCCGAATGATTTTGGGTGAGCCTGTGGTTTTGTATCGAGATTCCGCTGGCAGAGTTTCGGCTCTGAAGGATATTTGCCCCCACCGGGGGATTCCTTTGAGCTATGGACGAGTCGTGAATGATCAGGTCGAGTGCCCTTACCACGGTTGGAAATTTAACCACGACGGAGTTTGTACTGAAATTCCATCGCTATGCGAGGGGCAGGATTTGGACTGTACGAAAATTAAAGTCCGCCGTTATCCTGTCGAAGAACAGCAGGGTCTGATTTGGATTTTCATGGGTGATAAGGATTTTGATCTCCGTGAGGCGCCGCCAATTCCATTTATGGAAAATCTCCCTAAGAACGTTGAACCTCGAATTACAGAGAAGTGTATTTTCCCCTGTCACATTGATCATGCTGTGATCGGCTTGATGGATCCTGCGCATGGGCCTTATGTGCATAAAAGTTGGTTCTGGCGAAGCGAAAAGACGATGTACGAGAAGAAGAAAAAATTTGCTCCAGTAAGCCATGGCTTTCAGATGGTCCGCCATCAGCCCTCTTCAAACTCCAAGGCCTATAAAATTCTTGGGGGGGTGCCTACGACTGAAATCACTTTTAGCCTCCCATGTGTTCGAGTAGAACATGTTCAGGTTGGAAAAAGACATTTTTATGCCTTTACAGCACTGACTCCGGTGAACGATAAAGAAACTATTATTCACCAGATGGCTTACTGGGATTTTCCATGGTTAAGTTTGATCAAGCCCGCTATTCATAAATTTACAAAGATATTCTTACATCAAGACATGGATGCAGTTGCCAAACAGCAAGATGGCTTAAAATATGATCCCAGCTTGATGTTGATCAAAGATGCCGACACACAAGCAAAGTGGTACTATGCTTTAAAAAACGAATGGCAATTGCATTTGCAAGAAAATCGACCGTTCAGCAATCCAGTGAATGAAACAGAATTAAGATGGCGCAGCTAGGTTTTTTCGAATCGAGAAAAGACACAACTGTGAGTGTATGCAGCGAAAGAGGTTGAGTAAATGGTGGTATGGAAACTGCGGCAGGGAGCCGATCGGCGTATTCGGAGTGGTCATCCTTGGATTTTTTCTAATGAACTTTCAACTTCACCCAAGGGAATTGGGCTGGGTGCTTTTATTGAACTGCAAGACTATCGCGGGCAATTTTTAGCTCGCGGCTATGGCAATCCCCACTCTCTCATCGCTTTTCGTGCAGTCAGCTTTGATATCAACGAACGGGAGCCGCTCGGATTCCCAGCATTGGTAAAAAAAATAATTTCAGCATGGGGATTGCGCCGCGAAACAGGTTTTCGAGGGAGCTTTCGGTTGTGCTTCGGCGAGTCGGATTTTCTTCCGGGCCTCGTGCTTGATTATTATTTAGTAGAGCAAAATGGAGCGAAGGGACAAGTCTTTGCCGCGCAGCTTGTTACTGCTGGGTTGGATTTGGCACTTAAGAATTCAGAGACATTTTTTAAACTCCTCGCGGAAGAGGCGAAGACGCAGGGGCTTTCTGAATACACATGGGAACAAACGGCCGTAGTCATTCGCAATGACGTGAATATCCGAAAGCTGGAGGGGTTAGATATCGCCGAACCGCTAACCTTGAAGGAAATTTCTGGAGTGGATTTGCGGCAAATTGATATTCTTCTGAATTCAGCTTCTGATGTGGGCGTAATACGCATGCGATGCGATTTGGCCGAGGGGCAAAAGACAGGTTTCTTTTTGGATCAGACTCAGAATATTTTTCAAGCGGTTCAGCTCTTTAAAAGTTGGGCCAAGTCCCATCCTGAACTAAAAGGACAGGTTATAAAGATCCTTGATTTGTGTTGTTATGTTGGTCACTGGGCGACGCAAATTTCGCGCGCTTTGAAGGCCGAGGGCTTTGAGGTCGAAGTGCATTTGGTCGATGTTTCGAATTCCGCTCTAGAGTTTGCAAAGGTGAATGCGGAACGAGAAGGCGCAAGGGTTGAGGTCCACAAGATGGATGTGCTTGAGGGATTGGATTACTTTCAAAGCCGTAGCTTTGACATTATTATTGCTGATCCGCCGGCCTTCATTAAAGCAAAGAAGGATATCCCGACAGGAACTCACGCCTACATGAAAATGAATAGCCAGGCGTTTCGTTTAATTAAAAAAAATCGTTTTGTGGTGTCTTGCTCATGCTCTGGACTTCTCGAAGAAGGCGAGTTTAAAGAGGCGGTTCGCAAAGCTATTCAGAGAAATGGATGGCAAGCGCGAAATCTAACACGTGGTGGTCATGCTGCGGATCATCCGACCATCCTTCAGTTTCCCGAAGGATTTTATTTAAAAATGTTCACTCACTACGTGTTTTGAGCAATGCTAGCGGCTTGAATCGCTTGGGTTTGCTGATGATAGTAGTTCAGCTTCGCAACATAGTCTTTCAGAGTGATATTTTCTTGGTTTAAAACGCCAACTTGAGCAAGGGCTTTTTGCAAATGGCTGTAGTAGTCAGCCGCTTCGCTGTGCTTTTTATCAAGTGCTAGTTTCATTTCGATGATTTTCGATTCAGCAACTGTCATCAAGTTTTTCAAGACATCGCCTTGCTGAACGGCAGAATTCTCAACTTCGTTGAGTGAAGAGGACATCTTTTCGAACTCTTGGCTCAAGGTCATGATTTGATGGTCCTTTTCGTCGATCATTCCATTGAGTTCTTCAATCGAGAAAAGCATTTCGGATTTTTCTTTATTTAAACCGTCAATGGTCCCAAGAAGCTGTTGTTCTTTTTCGGCCCAAGAGTTTTGTTCTCTCTGCATCGCGGCCTTGGCTTTGGCCATTTCCATGGTGATTTCATCTTTAAGAACCTGCGTGAGCTCCAGATCGCGCTGCAGGCTTCTGTTTTTATCAATGAGCGAGTTGCTGAATTTTTTTTCTTCAGTTTGAATCGCCATCGCTCGTGCTTTTAATCCTTGAATTTCAAGTTGTAATTGCAGGCAAAGCTCGAGAGATTTTGCGAGATCAGCACTGAGTTTGGAGTTCATCATTCGCTCGTGATTTAGTTGCTCAGTGATTTGACGAAGTTGGCCAGTAATTTCGTTTTGCGAAAAATTCACATTTTCAAGACTTTTAATCTTTTCAAGAAGCTCTTCGTTAGTGCCCTGCATATCCGTTTGAAAGCGCTTGAGTTGTCCCTGCATGCGCTCTAGTTTTTGCTGTTGAGAGGGGGCCTCCTCAACGGGGGAGCCATCCTGGTAGCGTTGGCTAAGTTCGTTGAGCTTGTTGCTAATCTCATCAAATAATTTTTCGTGTTCTGGCACTGGACTCGTCATAGGTATAAATTTAGCTGGGACATCCAGAATCCGTCACCAAAATCTTCACTTCTCGACAGAGGTCGAGGGGGCTATATTGATCCCCTCTCAGTGGAGGTCATTTTGTTTTTTCAAAGGATCACTAGAAGCTTAGTTGGAATTCTCATTTTCTTGAGTCGGATTAGTTTTGCGGCAACATCCCTGAACGATCTGGCCTCCGTCGGTGACATCAAGGCCCCCCAGCAAGCGTCGGAATACATTTTTAGGTCTTCGCCCAAAGAGGCGCTTGTTTCTGTCCAGCTTTTGGGGGCGGTTCAGAAGCCTGGGATCTATTATGTGCCAATCGGCACAGATTTGCTTAAGCTTCTGACCTTGGCCGGCGGGAATACGTTAGCGGGGGATATGTCTGATGTGATGGTTCGCAAAACAGAGCCCGAGAGGTGGGGAGATCTGGCTTCGCCCGCTTTGGATGAACACCGTGGAACCTACAGTGTGGATGTTCAAGAGTTGATTCGTCATGGGGGAGCCGGCACGCTGAAGATGGCGCATGACGATCTGGTGTATGTTCCCCAGCGCGAATCATTTGTGAGCTCTGAAGCCTCTAAAACGGTGACGGTTGTATCGGTTGCAATGAGCATCGTTCTGACCGGTCTTCTAATCGGCAAATACAGCCACAATAATCAGCAATGAGAGTTTGGATACTGAGCATTTTAGTTTTAATTTTTGCCTCGAAGTTGTCATTCGCATTTCTGACAATTCCTTCGCAATTTTCACTTTTAATTTTTCAACATGGCTTACATCCTTACATGAATATTATCCTCAATTTCGCATTGGGGTTGCCGGTGCTATTTTATATGGCAATGCAATCTCATTACACTCAAAAGATGAGTCCCACTTATCGATCTCTTCTTTTTCTGTTGTTGACAGGTTTTTTACTAGAAACGTTATTCCAGAATTTTTTTCTTGAAGGGAGTCGTCGCGGTCTGTTTTCATGGGCAGCACTGATCTCGTCTTGCTGGTTAATCTTGATCTTTGGAGTTTTTATTCCTTCGATTGTGACTTTAAAAACGACAATGCAATTTATCAGTGATTGTTCTTTGGTGCTTGTAGGGGCATCTCTTGCGTTGTGGGTTTTTTATCCGGAGCTTGTTTTTAAGGGCGGGCGCTTTGTCGGAGTCTTTAAACACATCCCATATATGGTAACCTGTTCCACCCTCGGGATTGTATTCACATTGGGACGAATATCTGAAGAGGTCCATGGATTGAAGAAGGGAATTCTTTCGCTCGGCATATTGTTCAGCTTTTTTGTTCTCATGCTGACGGGGACTCGTTCGGCACTTGCGGCATCAGTTTTTGCTGTGGTCTTGTGGGTGCTGCGGATGCGATCTCAGAGGATAGGATTTTTGTATTTTAAGTACGCGACGGTTCTTTTTATGACAATAGTGCTTTTATTGTTTGGTCAGAAAATGGGGGTCTATATCTATGATATTGCAACTGGACAGCAGGCTCTCTTGGAGCGCGAGGCCCAAGACGGTGTCGCAAGTCGAATTGCAGAGATAGAGAGAGGTTGGGAGTACTTTCAGACGAGCCCCTGGATTGGCAGGGGGCTGTTGGCAAAGTTTTCTGGCAATGAAGGCTTGGATGTGAGCAGCTATAATTCGTTTAAAGACCCTCACAATATTTTTGCATCAGCGGGAGTTGTTGGCGGTTGGCCATTCATTTGGTGGACAGGTTTTTTTTTAATAGCACTGATTGGTTTTTCTCTTAAGGCCTTGATTTCAGATAATAGAGAGCTTCATGTTCTAGCTATTTATGTCTTAGTGCAAATCCCAATACTGATCATTTATCACTGGCACCTATCCCTCGGGGGGATGGCCGATCGTATTTATTGGCTTGCATTTGGTTACCTCGCCCTCGTTTCGGAGGATCGTCCGCAGTAGCCTCGCGGTTTTTCATGCGCCACTGAAATACTTTGGTAGCACAAAATAAAAGTATGACTCCGCTTGCAATTGAAATTTTCGACGAGTACTGAAAGGCAATCGCGTAGACCCCTATTGCGAGATATAAAAAAGGAAGACTTTCATAGAAAAGATATTCGAGGGTGGACTGGCGATTTTTATATCGCATTCTCAAGACAATAAGTCCGCAAAGAATAAGAACAACGGCCGCATTTATCACGAACAAGCTGGGGGCATCAACGGATAAAGCATAGGAACCCAAGGCAACGTAGAGGTAGGGTCTAGATTCGTAAAAGAAATTACTCCACCCTCTGAGTTTTAAATCCATAAATTATTTTGAGCTTTCGCGGATGAATTGGGTTAGGTAGTGCCGAACCATAAATTCGAGTTTTACGGGCTGTCCTTTGTAAGTCCAAATGAGCTCTTCGAATGCGGCCCAGCGAGCTTCGACGACATTCTCTTCCATTACGTTCGCGTTGGCATTTGTTGCAGATGAGGCTTCGTTCGTTACGCCGGGGGTTGGGATATAATTGGTGCCGATGAAATTGAAGCGAACACTGATTTGCCCCGGGGCTTTGAGTGAAAAGATCATTTTAAAGCCATTTCTGAAGAGCATGAAATCGGCATGAGTCTTTGCAATGCCATAGATTTTTATTCTCCCAAGAGCTGAGGGCTTTAACTCGTTGAAAGAAGTAGAGGCATCGACAAACTCGGTTTTGAGAGTCAGCAAAAATTGAATGGATTCGGTTACCAAGACGCGTTCTGGGTCAAATCCAAAACTCATGTCGACAAGTCCAGATTCTTCCATTTGTTGTTCTGCTTTTACGAGGTCTTTAATCCAACTGACTTTTTCCATTGCGCCTCCAAATGATGCACGTAACCATTGTTTGCGAGTCGCTGGATTTTTGTCAAGCGGCGCGTTTGAACGTGCTGCGCTAAAAGCCACTAAACTGAAGGGCTAGAGAAGCGGTTGGATTGGGTGCGTACTTCTTTTCGAGTCCTTGGTATATGCCTAAAACAAATGTGATCGGAAGCATGTAGCCGATCGTGGCTTCATAGTGCCCCTCAGCTCCAACACCCCAAAAGATTTTGTTGGCATCAACCACATCGTAGCGAGTGTTGAGAGTATCATAAGCGCGTCCATCGGTGGCAATTGCATCGGCAAGGAGGGAGCCCCAGAGGCGACGGGAAAATATAGGAGTGGTGCCCTGCCCTCTGGAGAAATTTAAAAGAGGAAAGCGATACTCGACCCCGCCATTGTACATATTTCTACCTAGGAATTGCCCGGTTGAGTAGCCTCTTGCGAGAAATTTTGCAGAGAGATCGTTTCCGGTATAGTCCATAGAGGCAGACTGCGACCCATAGATGGAGCTGATTTTTTCTGGCGTGTAAAGTGTGCTCGCCCGAAACATGAGGGCGTGAAGTTTTGGCAAGAATTTAGAAAAATAATAAACACCACCCGCTTGAAATTGGGAGTGAGACATCAAGCCTTGGCCTTCAATATAATTGACACCAAAAAGATATGCACCGCCACCTTCTTGCGGTGTGACCTGCTCTCCGCCTTGGGTTATTTTTTTGTAAACGAGACTTGCATAGGGGCCCGTACGAGTCGTAGTAGGAGTTGCGGTGACAGATCTTTGCAAATATCTCCAGCCGACTTCTGTAGCCATATTTTCGTTGATGTCCCAAGTGTTTGGCAGGGCAGAAATTGAAGTTAGGGAGTCATCTACGAGATTGTCTTTTGTTACGAGATAAGAGTGCGATTGCGAGGCCGTGAGTTGGATCGGAAGAGAGGTGACAGAATTTAAATAATTTATGGACCAATCTGCTTCATTTAAATAGGTGTTCCATGATGCCATGGCCTCGTAAGAGTGTTTTTTTAGGGGATCAAAGCCAGAGGTGAGGACCTGCATTTCGACGCCGCCCTCAGGAGAGCTCCAAATAAAGGGGATCCAAAACTGGGGCCATAGATATTTTCCTGGCTGATAATCTGATATTTTAAATGGTGGTTGTTCTTCACTTGAGGGGAGTGGTTGAATCAGCTCCTCATGACGATCTGAGAACATTCGTTCGATCGCAGGCAAAGTTGGGGGAGTTGCTTCCCAGACATTCTTTTCAACATATTTTACGCGCGGACCTTTTGAGGTCATCGTTGTCAGGTAAAGACTCTCGGTGCTTGGATCCATCGACGCTGTGCTGACCATTGAAGTTGTATGCGAAATAGGGTGCGCAGACTTGAGATCGATATCTGCGAGGTAGAGATTGTGAACGCCGTTGTTTGCGGCCGTAAAAAGTAGACCTCGCTTTGTTAAGACGGGAAAGCGCGCCTGCTGATAATCTGAAAACAGTGATGTGAGGGTGTTGTTTTTGAGAGAAAAGATCTTGAGGCCCTCTTCTCCAACTGCGGATCTAAGCGCAAAGATGATGGTGTCATTGTCCAAAAACATAGGGGAGGAGAGCCGCTCTTGCATTTTGGGAGAGTAGATGATTTTAGCTTTCTCGGTGTTTAAGTCAAAAATTCCCAGTTGAGTTTTGCCACCTTCGAGTTTCACGAAAACAATTTTTTCGTCGTTCGGGGAAACTGCGGGTTCGCGGGCGCGGAGTGATTTCGTAAGGTCTTGAGTCTTGCCTGTCGCAACGTCGTAAGAATAAAGGTCTGAATAACGCTCGATACGGTTTACATAATGAAGGCGGTCATAGACGATTTTCGGCGACTTATGAAACCACGATATTTTTTGAATACTGCCTGAAGGGGGGCCATCGTCAGGTTGAGTTTTGCTCGTCGTGACGGGCTCTTCCTCTTTTTTTATTTCGGCCTTGATTTTTTTTGTTAGGAGATTTGTTTCTGGATCTCGGATCAAGATATCTAATTGGCGGTCCCCCTTGTAGTCGACGGCCAAGAGGGCCAAGTATTTGCCATCGTCGCTGATCGCGGGAGCAGACGAATATTTTGCAATTAAGGGAAGATCTTTCATCTCCGTGAGGGGAGCTGTCTTGAGAGCTTTAATTTGCTCCTCTGCACGATAGTTAGTTTCGGCAAGGGCCTTGTCGTAAGCCCCCTGATAGGTGTCGTGAAGCGACTCTTCTGCCGGCGCGGTAATAAAGTAAGGAGCTCTTGATGAGTGAGCAAGGTTAAGAGTGTTCATGACCTCGGCGCCATAGTCTGACACCGCTTGACTCCAAAAGAGAGAGCCGAACAAGTATGGGCGTGATCCTTCGGGCCATGAAGGGAGAAATTCATTGGCTTGGGCGACATCATAATCAAAAAGTTTTTTATCTTCGACCATCGAGCGAATCACAGCTTCTTGATAGAGGGATTTTGTGCGGCCTCCATTTTTAGTGATCGAGCTTTCGACTTGAACTGCAATCCCTTCTTTCCACCAATTTGGTAAGAGGATGTTGGGGGCTGAAATACTGCCGAAGACGCTCCTGAGGGTTTTGAATATTCCGGTTGCAGGTTCGAAGGTGAGGATGTGAGTGTATTCGTGGGCAAGAAACTCTAGGGCCCAGTCGCCGGGTTCTGACAAGCTTTCTTGGGGACCCGGGAGAACGGGGTAGGTCATGATATGGGGATAGGGAATCCTCGTAGCATATCCGTTTGTTGCGTCCGTTTTGTCATTGATAATAACCAAGGTCTTTTCTGGTACTGCCCAAAAAAGTGGAGATAGAAGCGCGTGAGCCTCTTCGATTTTTTTTGCGTAAAGCTCACCCAGCTCTTGCTGCTCGGCATTATAAATAATTTCAAAATGCGGCGTTGAGATGGTTTTGAATTTCCAGTTTGCCTGAACCTCTAAGGCGTGGACCACAGCGGGGGCAAGAGCCAAGAAGAAGAAAGAGACTGCAAAAAGTAAAGGATTTTTCAATTTCATCTGCTCAGTATCACCGCATGGCACTACAACATCAATCGAAACAAGTCTTTGATATGGTTTGACAATGAGCTGTCATGCTCTAAAGTTTTAGTGTTTGAAAAACTTTAAGGAGGAAGAACAATGTTTCGTAAATTGGCGTTCGCATTTGTTGCAGTAGCCTTAGTGGCTGCATGTGCTAGTAAAAAGAAATCGACAGATATTGAGTCATCACCAATGACATCAACCACGGACACGGCTGTAGAGTCTACTCCGATGAGCTTTGATGCAACAGGTAGTGATAGTGGTGAGATTCCAGGACTTGAAACTGTGCATTTTGACTACGACAAGTCTAATATTACTGCGGAAAATAAAAAACTCCTTCAGAGCAATGCGGATTGGGTTAAAAAGAATGCAGGTTACAAGGTACAGGTCGAAGGGCACTGTGATAACCGTGGCACGATTGAGTACAATCTAGCCCTGGGCGAAAGACGTGCTAATGCTGTTAAAGCATACTTAGTGAGTCTGGGTGTTCCATCTGCCCGTTTATCTATTATCAGCTACGGAAAAGAAAAACCAGTTGAACAGGGTGATTCAGAAGCAGCCTACGCGAAAAATCGTCGCGCTAACTTTGTTCCAGTTCAGCAATAGTTTTTAGAAATCGAGAGGCTACGGGGTGAGGGTATTATTACTAGTTTTCGCTTCTTCGCTGACACTTCTGGCGTGTCAATCCACCCCGCAACCTATTGAAGAGTACACCCTGGCCCGAGCTGCGATTGAGGCAGCTCGAGCTGTTCAAGCCCCTCGGCATTCGCCGGGGTATTGGCACCAGGCAGATGAGGCCTACCGTCTTGCTCGCTTGTCCTACAAAGATCGTGACTATAGTCGAGCTCGGGAAGAGTTTATCAGGGCCCGTATGGCTGCCGAAAAAGCAGAAAATTCAGCACGATTAATTCGTCAAAAAACAGGAGATGTTCTATGAGATTGCTGCTCTTTGCGCTTGGTATGAGTGCGCTATTGACTGGGTGTTTGAAGACTCGCAGCGATGTGCGTGAGGTCGAACAAAAGCAAGTGATTCAGCAAGAAGTGACAAAGTTGCAAAGAACAAATGCAGATGCTTCGAGTCGTTTCGCGGATATCGAAGAAGAGATGAGAGGCCTGAGAGGTCGTGTTGAGGTCATAGAACATCATAGCGGTCAAAGCGCTCAGGAGTCTGAGGGCGTCAAGCGCTACGCCTCGGAACAGTTGGCGGACACTAATAAAAAGATCCTTCTTTTGCAAGAGGGGCTTGGAGCGATGGAGAAAAATCTTTATCAACTGAATGCAGAGGTCAACGCTTTGAAGGCCGAAAAAGCGGCGATGGTGGCTCAAGCTTCAGCCGCACAGGTCAAAGCGGCGACTGAGGCAAAAAAAAGTAGTTATGAAGTAGGACAAGAGTTTTTCGATCAGAAAGATTGGAAAAAGGCGATCCTGAACTTTCAAAAGTATCGCGACGAAAATCCGAACGGAAAGAAATTTCCTGAGGCAACCTACAAGATGGGAGTTTCGTTTCAAGAGTTAGGGATGAAGGACGAAGCAAAAACATTTTATGATGAACTGGTCGGCAAATTTCCGGCAAGCAACGAGGCCAAAAAAGCCAAAATTCGTCTTAAGAGTATAAAAAAATAAAAAGAGATAAATATGGACCGCGTTTTAGCCATCGAAACCAGTTGTGATGACACATCAGTCGCAGTCGTGGATCGTACTGGCTGGGTGCACTCAGTGGTTTCTGCGAGCCAAGATCTTGCGCATGAGCCTTATGGTGGAATCGTCCCCGAAATTGCATCTCGCAATCATTCAATAGCATTAATTCCCTTGATTGAAGAGGCTTTAAAGAAAGCTCAGATGACCTGGAAGGATATTGAGGGAATTGCAGTGACAAATCGGCCTGGCCTTATGGGGGCGCTGATCGTGGGACTCGTTACAGCGAAGAGTCTTGCTCAGGCAAAAAATATTCCATTTATTGGGGTGAATCACTTGGAAGGGCATTTGCTCGCTCCTTTTTTAAGAGATGCACAGTACTCACCGCCTCAAGATTTTGATTATCCCTATGTAGGTTTGGCCATTAGTGGCGGGCATACCAGTCTTTATCATATTTTGGGGATTGGTCAGTATGAGGTTTTAGGCGCTACAAAAGATGACGCCGCTGGTGAGGCTTTTGATAAATTTGCAAAAATGCTGGGGCTCGGATTTCCTGGAGGCGTGAGAGTTGATCGAGAGTCGCAGGGAGGAAACCCACAGGCCTACGAGTTTCCACGCAGTATGATTCATGATGACAGCTTTGATATGAGTTTTTCTGGTTTAAAGTCAGCGGGACAGCGAATGATTGAACAGTTGGGCCCTGAAGAAGTAAAAAGAAACTTATCCGATCTTTGCGCATCTTTTCAGGAGGCGATCGTGGAGGTCTTAATTACAAAGCTCGAAAAAGCGGCAAAACAATATAAAGCCACAAGAGTTATCTTGACCGGTGGCGTGAGTGCAAACTCACGACTGCGTTTAAGAGCTCAGGAGTGGGCCCAGAAAAAAGGATACAAATTGGTTATTCCGCCACTGCGATACTGTACGGACAACGCTGCAATGATTGGTTACGTTGGGGTTTTAAGACTGAACCGAGGCGAATTTTCAAATATTGATCTTGGACCTTCTCCGCGAAGCCACCCCCAAGACTTCAAACATCTCAAATGAGCACCGCTCGAGAGCGCTTACGGCAAGTGCAGGAAGCTTTGGGGATTGCCGCCAAAAAATCACTTGGGCAAAATTTTTTGGTCAGTGATGTTGTGATCGAAAGAATTGTCAATAAAGTATGTTCTCTTAAGCCGGACGTTTTGATCGAAGTCGGCCCGGGAACTGGCGCATTGACTTATTTTTTGCGGCAGCTTCCTTGTAGTTTTCGAGTGATAGAACTTGATACGGTTCTGGCTCAATATTGGAGAGAGCAGGGCTTGAATGTGATTGAGGCCGATGCTTTACAATTAGATTGGCAGCCTTTCTATGCAAGTGAAGGCTGCAAGGTCTTTGTTAGCAATTTGCCCTATCAAATTTCATCGAGTATTGTGATCGAGCGCTCATTGGACCTGGCGGGTTTAGACCATATGGTTTTGATGTTTCAAAAAGAGGTTGCGCAAAGAATTGCTTCTAAACCACGCACAGAAAATTATGGAATGTTGTCGGTGATTGCTCAGACCTTTTGGAAGGTAGAAACCGTCACTGAGGCAGGTCCAAGGGATTTCGATCCGCCGCCTCGCGTGGCCTCTCGAGTTTTGGCGTTTACGAAGAAAAGCAATTCTATCGTAAATTCCAAAGCCTTTCTTGGTTTCGTCAAGTCGGCCTTTGCTCAGCGTCGAAAGCTATTAAAGAAAAATGTTGCTATACATTGCAGTCAAAAAGGAATAGCTGAAGAGCTACTGATTGAATGGCTTGCAGGAATGGGTTTTAAAGAGACGGCAAGAGCGGAAGAGCTAAATCCAGAGCAATTTGTTGAACTATATAAAAGATTTGGTTTTGAGCCATGAGCATTTTGATTATTCAAGAAAACAAAAAAGCCCGATTTGACTATGACATCATAGAAACTTTTGAGGCAGGCCTGATGTTGACAGGGAGTGAAGTTAAATCGCTTCGTGATAAGAATGTCCAGCTCAAGGATTCATATATTTCTTTTCGTGGCGATGAGGCTTTTTTGCAGAATGCCCACATCAGCGAGTATAAATCGAGTAGTTATAACAATCACGAACCCGAAAGACTGCGTAAGCTTTTGCTAAACCGAAACGAGCTCGAGCAGATTTCAGCTGCACTACAAGAGCGCGGACTTAGCTGTGTTCCACTAAAGATCTATTTCAAAAAGGGCCGTGCGAAATTAGAGATCGCATTGGTTAAAGGGCGAAAAACCCACGACAAGAGAGAGGCAATTAAGAAGCGCGACGTCGACGCGCAGATTCGATCGACATTACGTCGGGATCGTTAAGCTCGTCCTCTTTATTTTTGAATTTTGGACCTTTGCGAGAGAGGGGTTGAACCGTAAAGTCTTCAAGCGGTAAATCCTGAATTCCGAGGCGGGATCTCTTAATCAAAATCAGATTTTTCCATGCAGCATAGGCTTCTCGATTGTGCTGATCAATTGAGAGTTTTTCTATCAACCTCAGCTCGGCTTCAGTATTGGCCTTGAGAGAACGGTAAAAATAGTCGTAGGTAACGGCTAAATCTTTAAAGTCATCCTCTCTTGCGACTTTATAATCTGGGATGTGCCAATTTCCGTACATGAGCTCCTTCATGTGGGCTTCCATTTGGAGGAGCGGCGCGAGTAAGTTTTTTGTCACAATCGCGCCAATAAGCAGACTCAGGCCTGCGATAAGCCCCAGACTAAGTGCCATAAAAATCGCAAGCCAAATCACCTCTCGCTCAAGATGGTTTATAAGGCCAGGAGAGTTGTCATAGGCTAGAGCTTTGAATAGATCATAGTTCTGACTGATAAAGTAATAGGCGGGTGCAAAAAAGATAAGAGCGCCCCCTGTCACCGCAGTCATTAGAAACAAGATGTACTTGTATTGAAATGCTTTATTCAAAATGAACTTTTGTGGTCGTGTATTAGACTTGCGGACTTGGGGTTCGTAGATTCTTTTTCCGTATAGCATATATACTTATCGACAGATTGTTTTTTCTTTGAAGTCCAATTATTCTCAAAATGAGTCAAAACTGAATCTCAAGGGGGTGTCCGGTGGGACTTTTGTCTAGGAAAATTAGCTGGTTATCAGCAACTTGCCTTGGCGCCGTAATTTTTTTTAGTGGCTGCCAAATTTTAACCAAAAGGAGTGAGAATTCCGTTTCTGAAGCTACTCAGTCTCCTTTGGTTGATGAGAAATACAGTTTGACTGCGGATAGAAAAGAGCTAGAGGAGTTGCGAAAAGAAGTGCCAGTGCAAAAGAAAAAAGAAAACGACGAACTTGCACTGATTGCGCAGTTTTTCGTGGACACGAATAAGTCACCCTCTGACGTTCGGTCCAAATTTGATCAGCTCTTAAGAAAAAAAAGGGATCTTTTTCAAAAGGATATGACCAAACAAAGAGAGACCTATGTCAAAGAGGAGAGAGCCCGACGCGAAACTTTTACCAAGGAACTTGAAGAGGAAAGAAAAGACTTTCAAGGTCGCAAGGCAAGTCGTGAGGCTCGCACCGAATTTTATGATCAGCTAGATGTGAAGAGGAAAGAGTTTTTTTCCAGCGAGCGCACCAAGCGCGATGAGTTTGAAGAAACAGTGCGGGATAAAAGAAAAAACTTTGAAGATTATGCTCGAGAGAAGACTAACGAATTTAACCAGGAACTGAGGGCCTATACCAAGCGCTACGAGGAGGCAAAAAAGGGCGCTTCCAAAAATTAGGTTAACGCAGTAAATATTCGAACCATATCCCTATTCCAAAAATAAATGCAAAAATCAATATTCCGAGTACGTACTTCATGGAATCCCTTTCTTATTAAGGTGTGTCTATAATTTCATTCTTGAGAAAAACTCCCTGTGCAGGTCCATCGTAATGGAGAATAGTTTGCCCTCGATGAAGCTGGACAATGGGTTTAATTCGACCCCGAAGATTTGTTTTGTTGTTTTCGTAGCATAGGTTTCGACTTTGTGGTGTCGAACTGTGCCCTCGACCTCTAGCGGTTCGCGGTTACTAATAAACATGTGCGCTTTTATTTGGTCACCAGGTTGCAGAATTGGAGACGAGGCCAAAAGAATGACGCGACAACCGCTGCTACTCAGGTCATAGAGGTCCGCAGATAGTTTATGTTCTCTTTTGTTGATCTCCGAAATTAAAAATTTCGCTGGGTATTTCTCTGGGATTTTAATGCGATAACTTTGGCGTCTCTGCAAATGAAAGAGGGGCGAATTGGGCTCTAGGACTACTTTTTCATTTTCGATGCGAGCAAGAGCTTTAAAAAAATATCTTTCTCCGCCGATAAAAAATTGACAGACGAGGTCCTTTTCATTTTCTGGAGCGCTGAGGCCAAAGGGAATAGAACAGACCAGTTGATTGCGAGGAGTAGTTCGCTCGACGTTGAAGCGGTAGACCTCGTCAGGAACTCCCTTGGCCGCAATTTCTATTCGAGCTGTAGCAAGATCCTTAAAGAGACGCAGTCTCTCCTGCTCGCTTATTTTTGAGAAAATATCTGATTCTTGGCTCACGCTTTGATGATACATTAAAATACTTTTTCCTGCTGAAATTGTTATTTTTGAGATAATTCTCAATTTAACTCGCCAAGTTTCTCATAAAAATACTTAGGCTCGGCTAAGGTCCAGCCGATAAGTATGTAAGTCGGCTTTTCATAACTGAAGGGCCAAACAGGGAGGGACAGTGCTTTTGATAAATACCGCTCTACGTGCTGAGTTCATTTTATACCGGGAGCTTCGTGAGTTGGTCGGCCGTTCGGAGACAGGTCCTCCACACTGAGCAATAAATTAAGATATTAAATAAAAAAACCACGATGAATCGTGGTTTTTTTATTTAAAAACTCGTTTTGAAAGAAAGTCATGTATTGTAAGATTTTGGTATGTTGAAAGTAGTTTGTATTGCCGCTCTTGGATTCGTTGTTACCTTAAGTCTTTTTCCGATCCAATCTGAAGATTTATTT
>JAMIQD010000187.1:0-27452 GCA_035914755.1 Pseudobdellovibrionaceae bacterium
GCCTTGGTCGAAAAAGCTGCGTGAGAATTTTGCGCCGTCTGGTGTTGTTGCAAAACGTAGTTACGCAACGTTGTCTCTCGAAGTTTGTTGGAGTTCTCAATCAGCTCTTTATTTTGCGCATTCGCATTGTACCAAGGACTATTCGGCGCAAAGTTTTTAATCCAAACATACAACTCTTCGCGGAACTTCGGAGAGTTTTTAGCATAAAAATAGTTTTGTACAACTTGGTACTGCCAATCGAAAGCTTTTGGACTTTCTGGTTTTTCTGCAATTAGCATCTTAAAGACATCACGAGCGTCGTCTCTTGCTCCCTTATCAGAATAGTAGTACGCAAGTTTTTCTAGATAAGGTGTTACGTCGCCATCCCCAACAAGTCCTCGGAAATATGCCATAGCATCCGCAGCTTGGTGAACTTCAACATAAAAAATAACAATGTCTCGAAGCGCTTCCTGCTCAAGGCGATTTTTATTGATAGCGCGGCGACTTTGAGAGGTCGCCTCAGCCTCGTTCTTTGCAGTCTTTATAATATATTCTAGATAAGAAAGTGCTTGCTGGTTTTTTCCTAACCGGTACAAACACCACGCGCCCTTGTACATCGCAAAGGTATGCAAGCGATGCTTTTTATCTTTAATCACATTTGAATATTCTTTGTAGGATTCTCCCCACTTTTCAAGTTCAAAGAAATACTCACCCAAAGCAAAATGGGATTCATTGACGAAGGGACTATTTGGAAACTGCTTATTTAAGCGTTGGTAATACTCAGCACCTTTTGGTGTATTTCCCATTTCAAAGTAGTTGTATCCCAAGAAGAATAAAGCTTGGTCCATCTTTGGATCTTTTGGAAAATCACGTTCGAACCATTCGTACAGTTGAATGGCTCGTTTGTTGAACTCTTTTGCATCTGCCGTGTTAAGGACTGGTTTTACTTTTGTTTTTCCAGCTTTGAAATCTGCCAAAGCTTGATCGTAAGCATCTTGTTTGCGCGCATCCACTATTCCCGCTTTTTCGACGTATAGCTCGGCTAGACGTAGCCACAATTCTCCGCGATTGGGACTATTCTTAAATCTCTGAGTCAGCTTATAAAGCTCGCTCATTTGCTGATCAAGGACGCGCTCGTATTGAGCCCTTGTTCCGCCGCCGCGGTTCTGCAGAATCTCTGACGATCTTGGTGGCTTTACTTGCTCCAAATTATAGTTGCTCTGATTTGGTTTAAAGTTAAACCCGTAATCAGGAAGAGCGGTGTCACTCTTTTGCATTTGAATCTTTGCACCGCGGCTCTCTTGACTTATTTGACTTAAGAGCTGGCCGACAGTTTTTTTGCCACTGGCCTGAACGACAGTTTTATTCTGCCTTTTGGGATCTGCCGCGTTTGCGCCGTTGACCAAACCCAACACCATACTTGCTATCAAAGAAGAGACGAAAATGCTTTTTCTATTTTCCATAAATTACTCGCAACTTTGCTTTCCTAAGTAATGGTAGTTTCCGATTTCATCCAACCAGTACTCTCCTTGGAACGGATAGTACTCGTAGCCATTCTGCACATAGAATGTGCGGTCGATCTTGTCGTCAATTTGCTCTGCAGGTAAGTCTTTCCCAGCAAGCTTCATTTTTAGGTTTTCTTTTTTACCATTAATCATCTCATAACGAATAAAACCTGCTTGCTCGTAAAGATCACGAAGCTCAACTCGCATATTGAGCAGGTGCGCTTTGGTCATGTCGCCAACAGCAAGCTTGGCATTACGACTGCGATTATTGATTACCTTTAAAGCGTACTGACCCGCCGGAGTGCTGCGATAACCAGGGTTTGCATCGATGCGAGATTTTTCGTCGTTAAGACGCTTAATGTAGAATAAACTTCGCTTAACGTTTCCTTCTTCTGAAATGCTTTTAACGACGTTATAAGGGAGACGAAAGTTTAATGTTTTTTCTGACTTCTTGATCTGCTGCGCCCTCTCGATTTCAGCATAGTATTCCATCGCATCACTATTTGCGCGGATGAAATCTCCGATACGAGCCCGAATCGGACCGTAAGTGGACTCAAACAAATTCAGAACTTTTTCCATCTCATCATATTTACAGATGTACAGATAGACGATGGATCGCAACAACAAAGACTCGGGAATATAAAAGTCCTCGTAATAACTAGAGTGTAAAGAGTGGAAATTACTCAAGACGGAGCGAAACCGCGCCGCGCGCAACATCGCCCAAGAGGATTCGAACAAAGAATCGTGCCACAAAAAGTGGTCTCTAGGAATTTGCGAATACGCCTCTATAGCCCCTTCCCAGTCTTGCTTCTGATAAAGAGTCCGAGCCAGTGCAATTTGGGCAGAAACACGGTTCGTATCTGTTACCGGAGCACTATCCCTAGCAACTAACAAAGTCTGAAATATTTGCGCTGCAACATCCAATTGGTTGCCTTCGAGTTCTGCCATTCCGCGATTGAAGAGCGCTTGATTATAATAACGGCTTTGATTACTTACCTTCGAAAATAACTCTGAGGCCTTCGGGAACTCTCGTGCCTTTAGCTTAATTTCACCGATACGGAAATACAGCATGTCTCTTTTGTCGGCCGGAAAATCATTCAAATCCACCTTAGAGACCGCATAGTTCAGCAAAGTATCATCACCTAGACTATCTGCCACAATAGACAATTTTTCGATAGCTTGCTTAACATATTTATTATTGCCCATACGAATGACATCAACGAATTGAAATGCTGCAACCTGATTGAGCTTCATTTCCATCAACATCAAACCAAGGACATACTTGAGTTGCGGTCTCTCTGCCTGAAGCTCCGCTCGACGTGCAAGCTGAAATAAGGCATTAGAAGCTTGCTCATACTGACCACTGCGCGCAAGGCCCAAGGCCTGATTCATTTGCTGCTTCAGCGGAGAGTTTTTAACGGCTGGAGCTTTAACCACCGGCCCCTTATAACTGCGTGGTGCAGACTTTTTTGCAGGGGCTGCAAAAACCGCCGGCGCCATTAATCCTGATACTATGAATAAAGCAATAAATTTTCTCATCGGTACTTAGCCTCCGGATAGAAGAAACTCATCCCCACGGTCAGCAACAAGTCACTAAAACTTTGAACAGTGCCATCTGTTGATTTTGCTGAATACATCATCAAGCTAAAGTCCCAATTCACTGCAAAACGCTTCGAAAGGGCAAAGTTTTGCCCTGTGCCGACATGAAGTGTAAACCCACTACCGCCGGTGCTCACCGAGGTATTGCCCACACCACCCGTAAAATAGTGTTCAAATGGAACAATTTTTTTATTGAGCCAAGTCATCTTTCCGTAGAATGGAGTGTACTTTGCATCGATCCCCAAATAATTTTTTGGAAAGCCAAAGCTGTCGGCACTGACATTGTTGTTAGTATGAAGCTCTGTTGCCGCTTGTCTCTGCGAACTAGTCATCGTTGTATAAGTGCCTTCGATACCTAAGGCTTCGGAGAAAAAGTAGGCCGCCTTCAATGAAACTCCCATAGTAAGAAACCAGGGATTGTTCGTGATTGTCGTAAAAGCTCCCGTAAACTGCATGCGCTGGGTTTTTGGCAAAAACCGTTTTTGCAAAACAGATATTTCACTAAAAGGGGCCAAGCGCCCTAATCCAGAGAAATCCGTGAGTTTGTTGTTTTGCACTTCTAACTTATCTTCGTTGGCATCGATCTTTTGATTCTGAGCTCCCGGAGCATAGGCCGGTTCTTGTTTTGGTGCCGACTTGTCCAGCTCCATCTCGATCACATTCAAATCATCCCCAACGCTGGCGTCTTGCGCAGAAGCTGTCGCTCCCACTAAGGAGCTGAGTGTGGCCAGAAGGATAACAAGTGTTTTAAAGTCTTTTTGCATAATTGCCATCCTTAAAACATATAATTCAGACCAACATCTAAGTTGGTGGTGTAAGTGAGTCGCTCATCAAATTGATCATAACCAGGTGCGGTCTTCGTTGGATCCAAAGACACCGTTGTTGTTCCTTTATAAAAAGGTACCGGAGCATTATTCATAAACATTCTGAGATCTACGCGAAGACTCAACTGTTTTGTCATATAGTACTTCTGCCCAAGTCCCAGGGCGATTCCAGGATAAGCTTTGTTGGCATACTTTACGAGCCCCGCGGCCGCCGTTCCCAGTGTCGCGAGATTAAAAACAATACTCTTGCTTAAACTCATTTTTCCGTAGAAGGCTTTAAAGTTATAATCCACCATCATCGTAGACTCGGGAGCCGGGGCGCGGCTAAAGTCCAGACGAATCGTACTCCCGTCAGAACTTTGAACACTCTTCAACTGCTCGCCATACTTGCTCAAGCCGGCAAAATTTGTTTCGAAGAATCCGCCGATCGCATGCTCTTCGCTCCAGTGGTAATATCCGGCAAAACCCAACTTGCTGACATTAAAAATTGGTTCTGTCATCGCATTGCCGTAATAGCCGCCAACTTCAAACTTGCCCGCAGTCAAAATGTTCCGATTTTTAACACTCACCGGTTTATCAAAGACGGGATAAACAGACTCTTGCGCAAGCTCTTCTTGCGGGAGTTCAACCACTTCGGCTGCAAAAGCGACTTTCTGAAGAAGAAACGCCGCTAAGAACAGACCCAATCCTTTGAGTGCATTCTTAAACATTTAGGACCTTCCTGATGATGAAAAAGCGCCGTGTTTGTAAATCAAGTCACAAACCTCGCGAACAGCTCCGTTGCCGCCCGGTCTTTTTGTTATGTATTTTGAAATCTCTATTACTTCGTCTACAGCCTCAGGAACCGTCGCGCTAAAAGCCACGGCCTGAAGCAGGGGGATATCGAAATAGTCGTCGCCGATATAGGCCATCTCTTCTGGCTTTAAACCTGATTGCTTTTGCAAATCTACGAACGAAGGAACTTTATCGACAGCGCCTTCGTACAAGAATTGAATGCCCAGCATTTTCACTCGTGCCCGAATTTCTTCGGTCTTGCTACCTGTGATCACAGCCAACTTGTAACCATTTTCGATTAAACGCTTGATACCCACACCATCGCGAATACAAAAAAATCGTTTCCAATCGCCATTGGAATCCATCCAAATTCGACAATCGGTCATGACTCCGTCCACATCAAGGACGAGCATCTTTATGTTTTTTAAGTTCGCGAAAATATTTCCCACTGCGTTCATTGTGAGAAAAATTCACTACATGGGCAAGGTTATCAAATAGGCAGCTCGACCTTAGTCACTTGCAAGCTAACGTATTTTACTTCTTAAAAGATCTTGAATATGCAGAATCCCAACCGGCTTGTGAGGTTGGTCGCACAATTTATCAAAAACAAAAACCATCTGAATACGAAATTGTTCCATCAAAAAAAGAGCTTTTTCGGCCAACTCGTTCGCATCGATAGTCCTAGGATTCTTTGTCATCAAGTCTTTCGCAGCACCAGTTAAAGGATCAGGACTTTTCTCTAGGCGACGACGAATGTCTCCATCCGTGATGACTCCAAGCAAATCTCCGCTTTGATCAAGGACCCCGCAGGCCCCTCGAACATTTTTATGAGTCATAATCGTCAGGACCTCTCGCACAGGAGTCTCAAGCCGGACCAAAGGCAAGGCCTCGCCCGTATGCATGACGTCCTTGACCCTGGTCAAAAGTCTATATCCTAAGCTTCCGCCCGGGTGAAACTCCGCAAACTCTTCCGGCGAAAATCCCTTTTCATTTAAAACAGCCATCGCCAAAGCATCTCCCATTGCAAGAGAAGCTGTACTGCTTGCTGTTGGTGCTAAATTCAAAGGGCAAGCCTCCGCAGAAACAGAAATGTTCAACACGGCCTTCGCCGCTTTGGCCAAGGTTGAGTTTATACTGCCAGTGATCGCAATGACCGAAATATCTTTGCGCACGGCAAAAGCCAAGATGGGTGCAAGCTCGGGACTTTCTCCTCCATAGCTAAGCGCTATAATCACATCCCCATCAACAACAATCCCCAAATCTCCGTGAGCACTCTCTGCAGGATGAACAAAAACCGCAGGAGTACCCGTCGACGAAAAGGTACTCGCCATTTTTCGTGCAATCTGTCCAGACTTACCCATGCCTGTGACTATCAATTTACCACGGCATTCTTTAATAATCTTAACCGCTTCAACAAAAGAGTCATCGAGACGATCCTTGAGAGCTAAGATGGCACTAGCCTCGATATCTAAAACCTGCAGGCCCTGCTTTATGATTTGAGATTTCACTAAATACCTCTTTTAAGTGCAGCTTTCAAAAAGTGCACAAATAATGGATGTGGCGCTAAAGGTTTAGATTTAAATTCTGGATGAAACTGAACGCCAATAAACCAGGGATGATCCACTAGCTCAACAATTTCTACCAAGTTGCGTTCTTTGCAAACACCCACGGCATTCATGCCATTTTTCTCAAACAAGGCCCGGTACTTGTTGTTGTACTCGTAACGATGCCTGTGACGCTCATGAATCAAGGTGTTCTTATACACATCAAAGGTGCGCGTTCCTTTTGCGATGGAGCATGAAAAAGCGCCAAGCCTCATCGTTCCGCCTTTGTTCACATTTCCGCGCTGCTCAACCATGGTGTCGATAACATAATTGCGAGTTTTTGAATCTGTAAAAAACTCGTGGCTAGTGGCATCCTGGATTCCGCACACATTGCGAGCAAATTCGATCGAGGCCAGCTGCATTCCGAAGCATATTCCAAAAAAGGGCACTTGCCTTTCGCGCGCAAATCGAATTGCAGAAATCTTTCCTTCAACCCCGCGGACACCAAAACCGCCAGGGACAAGAACTCCATCAACATCGCCAAGATACTGAACCACATTTTTGTCGGTGATTTTCTCAGAGTCGACATACACGATATTGACCTTAGCATTGTTGGCAATGCCGGCGTGAACAATCGCCTCATGCAGAGACTTATAAGATTCTTTTAAATCGACATACTTGCCAACCACCCCGATTGTGATTTCTTTTTTGGGATGCTGAAGAACTTTGACGATTTTTTTCCATCCACTCAGATCCATGCGACCTGACTTTAGTTTCAATTTTTCGACGATCAACTCATCAAGGCCTTCTTTATGGAGAGCCATTGGAACTTCATAAATAAAACGAGAATCCTGGGCGTTGATTACATGCTCGGGATGAACGCTGCAGAAGAGACCAATTTTTTTCTTTAAGCTGTCGTCAATCGGCTTCTCGCTTCGGCAGACCAAAAAGTCAGGCTGAAGGCCTATCATACGTAGTTCTTTAACGGAGTGCTGGGTTGGTTTGCTTTTGAGCTCTCCTGCCGCTGCGATGTACGGAACATAGGTCACATGAACCAAAACCGAGTTATCAGCCCCCACCTCGCTGCGCATCTGCCGGATCGCCTCAAGAAAAGGCTGACCTTCGATATCCCCGACGGTTCCGCCAATTTCAACGATGATCACCTCGGAGCCTTGGGCTGCTTCAAATGCCCGTGATTTAATTTCGTCCGTGATATGAGGGATTACCTGCACTGTCCCGCCAAGATAATCTCCTCGACGCTCACGAGCTAATACCGTATCATAAATTTGCCCTGTTGAAACGCTGTTCGAACGCGACATCACGGCGCTGGTGAATCTTTCGTAATGTCCAAGATCTAGATCTGTCTCTGCCCCATCCTCTGTTACGTAAACCTCTCCGTGTTGAAAGGGCGACATAGTCCCCGGATCAACATTCAAATAGGGGTCAAATTTCATAATCGTAACTCTTACGCCCCGAGCCTCTAACAAGGCCCCAAGACTCGCGGCGGTCAAACCCTTGCCGATAGAAGAAACCACTCCGCCCGTGACAAAAATAAATTTTTGTTGCAGTCGCTTGGTTGTCGACTTCGTCGTTGAAATCTTTTTCGCAGTCCGAGTCGTCATTAAATCCCCCTCATGATTTTTTCTAATTTCACCAAGTCCTCGGGTGTATCCACTCCTAAGCTTGCTTCCTTTACGCGTAACACTTTGATTTTAGCACCCAGATAAAGAGCCCTGAGCTGCTCGAGGCTTTCCCCAATTTCAATTTCCACGGGTTTTGCTTCGCAGAACTTTTTTAAGAACGATTTTGTGTAGGCATACATGCCGATGTGTTTGAGACATCCCTCGATGGGCCCCGCAGAAGCGGCCGCCTGCCGAGAGTAGGGAATCGGATAACGGCTAAAATAAAGAGCCTCATCCTGCCGATTGACTACCACTTTGACAGAGTTTTTGGATTCTAACTCCTCGTGAGAAATTGGATGCGCCGAGGTTGCTATATCCAAATTTGAATCCGCCAAAAATAGCCCCGCCAAACTATCAATCAACTCTCCGGTTATCAAAGGTTCATCCCCTTGAATATTCACTACCACGTCATAATCAAGATTTTTTGAGGCGGCAAAAATACGATCTGTCCCAGACGGGATATCTGAATCCGTCATCACCACTCTTGCACCGGCGGCCTTTGCAACGGCTGAAATTTGATCGTGATCGGTGGCGACAATCACTTCCGTCAATAATTTGCTTTTAGCCGCGCCTTCGATCACCCATTGGAGCATCGGCTTACCGAACAAGTTTGCAAGGGGCTTGCCTGGAAATCGAGTCGAGGCAAAACGTGCGGGGATAACTCCAATAAATCTCATTTTTTATTTATCCAGTGTTCATAGAGATATTCTTCAACCTCTTTATGCCCTGTTTTCTTTAGGGCCGAAGTCATAAAAACTGCCGATGATCCGGAATCCTTTTTAATCGATGACAAAGCTTTTTGAATTTCGTTCTTCGACAGTTTGTCAGCTTTTGTTAAAATAATCGCAAGAGGAATCCCGCGAGTCTCGGTGAAGGCCTTTAACAGCTCCTCATCCTCTGTCCACTCACGGCGTGCGTCCATAATCAAAACCAAACCTGCGAGTTCTTCGCGGATACTCAGGTATGTTTCGATCATAGTGTGCCACTCCCGCACTTCTTTTCCGGAGCGCGCAGCAAATCCGTATCCTGGCATATCCACAATCACATAACTTTCGCCGCGGCTAAAAAAATTCAACAACCGGGTTTTTCCTGGCGTGTTACTTACTTTTGCAACTTTGCTATTTGCCAAAGAATTCAAAAAAGAGCTCTTTCCGGCATTGGATCTTCCGGCAATAGCGATCTCCCACTTTCCGGTTTTAGGGTAATCTTTGGGCAAAACAGCACTTTTGATATATTTGATAGATCCAGACATGTGGGGATCTTAGTGCATCAAACGTCTTTTTTCAAACTCCGCAGACTTGCATCAAGCAATTCAGGCAAGTCAGAGGCCATGAGCGTACGACTCGAGTGTCCCCGACGAAGCCAGTCATCGGCAATTCGGCCGTGAAGATAGGCACCAAGAACACCCGCCCGAGCCGTAGGTAGCCCCTGGGCCATCAGGGATCCTATAAAACCCGATAAAACGTCTCCGCAACCCGCTTTTGCCAAAGAAACGTTGCCAGAACCGATAATGTAGGACTTTCCAAAAGTCCCTAGCACCGTGCGAAAGCCTTTGAACAAAATATGAGCATTTAGATCACGAACCGCCAGTTTAACAGCCCCAAGGCGGTCTCGTTCCAACTCCTTTGACGATTTTTTTAGCAGCCGCCCCAACTCCCCCGCATGGGGAGTCAGAATCCACCCCTCTGGTAACTTCTGCGGAATTAGATATGAAGAAAGAACATTGAGTGCATCGGCATCCACTAAAACCTTGGCATGCGCCCGCAGAAGATGAGCAAAAATCTTCTTGCTCTCCTCCCCCAAGCCGAGACCAGGCCCCACCACCACCGCTGAATACTTCTGAAGGTCACTTTGATAAAGCTTGGCGAGAGACAACTGTAAACAGTCAGGCCGGCTCCGAACTGAGGCTTCAGAACTCAGCGAACACAACGTCACATAGCCGCACCCCATCCGCATCGCCGCTTCGGTAACCAACTGTGCAGCGCCGTCCATACCGGGAGACCCCGCGATTACTAGCAAATGCCCAAAATTGCTTTTATTAGCGGTCCCACCTCGAGGAGGCAACAGATGACGAGCGCTGGCTGAGCCAATTAAAAAAGTACTTTGAGCCTCAGACCTTAAAAGACTCTCCGGAAATCCAATAAAAACTCTACGAATCTTCCCTGCGTAAGTCGGCCCCTCTTGAATAAACAGTCCGGGCTTAGCCGGCGCGATGGTTAAGGTCCAAGCAGCCTTGACTGCAATGCCCAGAGCAATTCCACAGTTGGCATCCAGTCCGCTTGGAATATCTAATGAAATTACCAGTTTATTGGCCGCGTTGATTTTCTGAATTTGCTGATGGTTCTCGCTCTCGATATTTCGATTTAAGCCCACCCCAAAGAGAGCGTCGATCAAAATGTCAAAAGAGGAGGGGTCCCACTTCGTTCCCTCTAAAAGGGTCACCTGGTAGTTCTTTGCCCTCAGAAGGCGAGCCATCACCCGGCCATCATCACCGTTTTTTCCGGGACCACACCAAATACCGATGCGAACCCCCAGGCCTATTTTGAGAGTTTTCAGTAGACGTTCGAACTCAGTCGTCAGCGCCTGCCCCGCTTTTTCAACAAGAACAGCCGATGGCAGATTAAAATCCTTCGCTGCCCTTGCGTCTATTTTATAGATTTCTTCTCTCGTGGCCAATCTCATCAGAATATCATGCCTTAGTTTCCAGAATCTGAGAATAGCCTTCTCAGATTCTGGACGGATTCATCTCTACTTCGGATCTATTGCGATTAAATCCAGATCCGGCCTGGTCCGATTCTTGGAATTGGAATGTGTCATCAATGATCACAACAAGGAGATAAACCATGCTACTTCCAAACAAACCCCAACAATTTGCAGTCACCAGCCGAAATTCAAAATGGAATACAGAGCTGCAAAGTATTCCTAATGTGGCACAAACAGAATTCCCCGTCCTACTACTCGGCCCTTCTGGAACCGGCAAAGATGTCCTCGCCCAAGCTATCCACAAACAATCCTACCGTCATCACGCCCCCTTTATCAGTGTAAACTGCAGCGCTTTAACAGAGACCCTGATTGAGAGCGAACTCTTCGGTCACGTGCGTGGCGCTTTTACTGGTGCGATGAGCGATCGCAAAGGGGCTTTTGAGTCCGCGCGTGGTGGCACCCTTTTTTTGGATGAAATTGGCGACCTCTCCTACAACCTACAAGCAAAGCTTTTGCGTGCTCTTGAAAATAACGAAATACGCCCTGTCGGGAGCGACCGGATCGTGAAAACCAATGTGAGAATTATTTCAGCAACTCACCAAAACCTTATTCAAAAAATTCAAGAGGGCCAATTTCGTTCGGATCTTTTTTTTCGTCTCAATGTGGTGTCTTTGCAAACTCCTGCCCTCACCGAACGCATCGAGGACTTCGAAGATCTTCTCTACGTTTTTGCAAAACAAATGCGAGTGCGTTTTTCATTTGATGCGATCCAAAAGCTAAAAGCTTATCCTTGGCCCGGAAATATCCGCGAACTCAAGAATCTCGTCTCACGTGCCTCGGCTCTATTTCCACACGAACAAATTGATATCGAACGAGTGGATCGGCTTCTGAGTAGCTCCGCGAACGTTGCTATTTCGAACGAGACTCAAAGCCGGGCAAAAATGTCAGTCATCAAAGAAGTGGAGAGACAAATCATCATTAAAAAGCTCGAAGCCAATAAGGGAAATCAAAAGCGAACTGCTCAGGATTTGGGCATGCCCAAAAGCACCCTCAACGACCGCATTCGGCAGTACAAAATCGACACTCGAAATTTTAGAAATATTTCTTCAGGTTCCGCATTCGCCTAGGGTTTAATGACAGCTTCTTTGATAAAGACCCGTCGAACTTTTCCTTTAGTTAGGATCATGTTCAAGGCCTGACGTAACTTTTCAGTCAAAAGCTGCTTGCCTTCTGGTATATCAAGTTCGTCAAAACTCATTTCTTCCATTGTTCTTTGAAAAAGATCGCGAATTTCTGATTCGCGATCTTTCACTTCAACAATAGCATCAGGACTCATTCCTTCTAAAAAAAACTCCATCGCCGCCATCGGATTTGGGCCTGAGCCAGGAGATGGCCTTAGGTTCACTACCATTTTTGGCAAGGACATGATATTTTGAATTGCTCGGGGAGAGTCATAGAAAGAATCCATTTCGGTTTCGACATCATACTTATAAGTTTGCTCTGCCCACTCCTCAAAACTTGCCATTAATAAAGCTTTGTCACCTGGCAATACTCCATGAGTAAGACTGCGAACAACAAAAACAACCGTGATGGCGCTTGCCAGAAAGAGGGAAGCTGCTAAAATTTTTAACTGCCATCGAAGTCCTTTAAACGTCTGAGCTCTCTCCTTGAGAAAATAAACCGCTGCTGCAGCTCCCTCTTTTGTGAGTCTAAATAAAATCGGACCCAAGTGGAGAATATTCGTCCTGAGACGGGCACGAAAAAGATAGATTTTATCAGACCAGGATTTGTTCTCAGAATTGAGCGCGGGGTCTAAGTCGACAATGTCTAAATCAATTGTTCCGTCTGCAGGCAAAGAGCGAACCTTTTCAAGATCCTCGGCAAACTGAGGATCTTCAGACAAAATCATACTGTCGATTTGATCAAGACTGATCAAATCCGCGCTATCGCCATCTGCAAGATCCTTTGGATCTACGCTCTGGCCTTTGGTCTGTTTCGAATCTTTCGGCTCTGCCATAAATACCTGACCATTGTAAGGAATAGTCCAAAGGAACAGCAAGTATATTCTCTTAAGTGGCTGGACCGGATAAACTGGCAAGAGGGAGAATTGAGATGAGAAACACTTTCTATTTTGTCGCCGCCATTATGATAACCAGCGCCTGTGCGCAGTTTCAAAGATCGGTTCACAGCGGCTACGCCAATAGAACTCCGAAAGTTGTGACCACTTATAGTTCAACAGAGGCTCCTAGTACAGATGCCGAAACCACCAAAACGGCGTACGAACTCGGTCTCAATCCAAACAGCTTGACCGCAGATGAGTACCAAATGGTTCAAAAGCGCAAACAACTCAAGGGGCTTGAGAGAGGATTGGATTCTCGCCAAGAAAAAGAGCAGTATTCTAAAATTCTTCCCTGGCTGGCAGACGATCAGGAGAAAATAGATTTTTTGTCGATTCAATCTCTAGAAGGACGGCAAAATTGGATCAACAAAAATAACATTTGGGCCCGAGCAAAAGTCCCCGCAAATCGCATGAAAGAACTCATTGATGCACAAGACATTTCTGTCGGAATGCCCATGGAGTATGTGCGCCGAGCTTGGGGAGATCCTACCTCCATTGAGGTCTCAGGAAATCCCATCTACAAGAATGCGCGCTGGAAATACCTTCGTAGTGTACCGGGAAGCGATGGTTTTCATCAGCAGAAACGCTTTGTCTATTTTGAAGGCGGACGCGTCGTCGGCTGGGATACAGAGTAATCTCTTAGTGTGCTTCATCCCAGTTGTTACCAATTGCGTAGTTGACCTTGAGGGGCACAACCAATTTCATCGCCCCCTCCATAATTTTGACGATATCATCGACAATTCGATTTAGATGCTCTTCAGTCCCTTCGAAAATTAATTCATCGTGAACCTGTAAAAGCATATCACACTCAACATTGTGGCTGATCTCAATCATAGCTTTTTTAACCAAATCACTGGCCGTACCCTGAATCGGAGCATTGATCGCCGCCCGTTCACCAAATTTTTTTAAAGCATGATTTTTGGAGTGGAGTTCCTCAATATAGCGACGGCGCCCAAATAAAGTTTCGACATAACCTCTCTCGTGTGCGAATTTTATCGTCGACTCAATATAGGTCCGAACGCCCGCAAACTTTTCGAAATATCGGGCAATAATCTCCTGTGCTTCTTTTCGAGGAATTCCCAAATTTTCCGCGAGACCAAAGGCCCCTTGGCCGTAGGCTATTCCGAAATTGACGGCCTTGGCATTTCTCCGTTGATCAGTGGTCACAGCCTTAATATCGATGTTATAAATTTCTGCGGCCGTGGCCGCATGTATATCAAGATCGTCTCGAAAAGCTTTCTGCATACCTTCGTCTCCCGAAATATGAGCTAAAATTCTGAGCTCAATCTGGGAGTAATCAACTGACAGAAGTCTTTTTCCGGGAGCCGCAACAAAGGCCCTCCGCACTCGCTGTCCCTTTTCAGTGCGAATGGGTATATTCTGCAAGTTGGGCTGCGTGCTCGATAGGCGGCCCGTCGTAGTCAGGGCCTGATTAAAGTGGGTATGGAGACGATGATCCTTCGGGTCTACAAGTGCAGGCAAAGCATCAACGTAAGTTGATTTTAATTTTGAAACTTCTCGCCACAGCAATATTTTTTTAGCGATGGGGTGATCTAGTTGTTCAAGAACATCTGTGTCAGTTGAGTACCCTGTTTTTGTTTTCTTACCCGTCGGGAGCCCCAGCTTTTCAAATAAAATGACACCCATTTGTTTTGGACTACCCACATTGAACGACTGCCCCGCCAAATCATGAATTTCTTTTTCAAGGCTCGCAATTTCTTCTGCAAGTTCAAGGGACTGAATACGTAATAACTCCGTATCGATGCGAATTCCCTTTTGCTCCATACGCAGAAGCACCGGCACTAAAGGAAGCTCAAGTCCTTGGACAATTTTTTCGCCATCAAAAAGACTCAGACGATCTTGTAAGACACGTTTTAGCTCTAGATGTGCCTTGTAGATTTGTGCTGGGTTCGCAAATTCTGGGATTACTCCGCCGGTGAATTTTTTGTAGATCGTCCCAAAATCAGAACTGTCCCCGGCCCGCACAACGTAGGCACCGAGCGAAGAATCCCATTCGACCCGTGGATTCTCAGAGTTAATAGTATGAAAGAAAGACTTGAGATCAAAACCCGACCAACTGATTTTTTTTTGATCTGCTAATTTTCCAAACAAACTCGCATCTCCGACAAGGGCCCACAGCTCTTTATCGCGAGCGACAAAAACACCGCGTTCATCCTGGAAGGCCCATAACGAATCTCCGTCGATAAGCACTCTCGAAAGCTCTTCCACTGAAATTGTTTTTTCTTGTATATGCAAATAAGCTTCGATCTCGCTCATCACCTCAGAAGGTAAAGTTGAAATTTTGATTTCAGCGAGTTCCGGCTTATTCGTAGCAGAATGTCCATTGCCATGAATATTTTCATGCAAATTATTTTGAGAGACTCCGTCGCCAAGCAGACTTTTTTCAAACGACTTGAAGTTCAACTCTTGCAGCAAGCTTCTCAACTCTTCAGTCTGGAGTGGGCGCAATTTATAAGATTCAAAATCATCACTCACGGGAACATCCGTCGCAATTGTCACTAGTTTTTTAGATAAAAATGCGTTGTCGCGAGACCGCTCCAGCTTTTCTCGAAGGCTCTTGCTCTCTATTTTGTCGGTGTTTGCGTAGAGTTCTTCGATAGATTTAAACTGCTGTAAAAGCTTTTGCGCTCCCTTTGGGCCGATCCCCTCGACCCCAGGAATATTATCCGAAGAGTCGCCAACCAAAGATAAGTAATCAATAAACTGATCTGGCCTTACGCCCCACTTTTCAAGAACGCCGGCCTCATCGTACTTGATGTCCTTCATAGTATCGAAGAGCACGACGTGCTGCTGAATCAACTGACCAAAATCTTTATCGCCGCTCACAATCACCACTTCGAGATGGTGCTTTAATCCCATTTTCACGAGAGTGCCAATAATATCATCGGCCTCATAAGATGGGGCCTCGATGGCCGGGATTCCTAAATAATCTGCCAGTCTTTTTATATATGGGATCTGTTTCGCCAAATCCTCTGGCATTTCGGTTCGGTGAGCCTTGTATTCAGAGTAAAGATCTTTTCGAAATGAGGGCTCTTTTCGATCGTAAGTAAAAACAAGATAGTCTGGCTTTTCTTCTTTAAAAAGTTTTGTGACCATCGACAAAAATCCGTAGATGGCATTGACCGGAAGTCCCGAAGGAGAACTCAAGGGGCGGATCGCATAATAAGCACGAAAAAACATAGAACTGACATCAACGAGATAGATCTTTTTCATGCCCCTAGATCTACCTTGATTTGAAGGGACTATTCAATCTCTTCTTCGATTTCAGAAAAGTCGATTTGGACGAGAGATTTTTTATCGCACAAGGTTTCAGCAAGCGGAGACGCATGGACCTCTTCACTGCAGGCATCTGCATGCTTTGCGATGAGAATCAACTCATTGGCCAGACGAGGGTTCGGAAAAGTTTCTCCGCTTTCCCAAGCATCAACATCTAAACAGGTGCAACTCAAGTGACGTGCAAGATCCGCCTTGCTCCAGCCAAGTCGTAGACGCAATGATCGAATGCTTTCTTTGCTCCACTCGTTAATCATGTCTGTCATTGTAATCCTCTTTGATTTCATTTACGAAATCCTGTTTTTTAGAGTTCAAATCCTAATTTCTGAAGCCATCTTTGTTTGGCATGTGACAGCGCAACACTCATGCTGCACTGTTTACTGGTCGGCAAATACAAATACAAGGTCTGAGTCCCTAGCCAGGTCTAACTTATCCCGGGCTTGTCTTTCAATAAAACTAGGTTCTTTGGCCTGTTTTAGTTGAAGACTCAATTTTTTTATATTGGCTTCTGCCCCTTTTATATCAGCGGTCAATCTTTCGTAATCGCGATGAAGACTCCAAAGCTTCCACAGAAGTCCGTTCAGTAATAAGGTGACCATTAAGAACACCAAACAAAGAACCGCGACCCGCCCCGGATGATTCAAAAAATTACGAAAAGAAACTGCCCATCTACGTATTGCCATTGCTCCTTCATGCTACGCTCATCCTCACCTTCACGCAACTTGCGGAAGGTCTAGTCATTCGTAAAAGCTCCGCGTGAGCAGCGCTTTTGTATTTTACTTTTGACCTGCATATAGACCTCAGACTCAACAAACACAGAGTCCTCAATAGACCACCTAAAATTACGACAATCAATCCACTGAGGTATGGCCATTTTTGCTTGAACCTTTTTTTCATTCTCAGCTAAGTAGACTGGAGCAAAGACCTTTAAAAAGGCCTGAAGTCGAGAGATTTTGATCAATTTTTGAGAGTACATCTGAAGCATCAGATCCCACGAGGTCACGAATCCGATTTGCCCTGGCAAAAGAGCCACTCCCACCTGAGCACGGGCCTTACTAAAATAGGCAAGATGAATAAACGTGATAAACCGAATGTTCGGAAATTCGCGACGAATTTGCTCGTAAACTGATGCATCTTTCTCGCCATTATCACCGATGTTAATTACTAAATCTGGTTTATTTCTTTTTAGAATTTCACGAATTCTGTCGACTTTAAAAGTACCTGCAAAATAATCTTCATTGAGGTGCAGATTCCCTTCTGGAAAGCCATTCATTTCTACGAAGGCGGCGTGAAAGCCTAACATCAAATCCGAGGGGGCGCTGCTGACATAGTCGAATTGAACCCACTCATCCACGGTCTGCAATTCTTGTAGCACCAGATTCATTCCAAAAAAGAAGTCATTGGTAAAGACGGCCTTCTTAATCGCATCTTCAACATCTAGAACATGAGAGTTCTTAAGTGTGTCATCGATATCAGAAATAACCAGGGTCTTTGCCTGAGCTGAAAAACTGGCAAGAAGTATTAAAAGAGCCAACCAACTTCTCATATCGCCTCCGTTTGTATCTTTTTCTGAACTGAATACAAGTTTGACAGAGGGAAACCTCCGCCAACTCATTCAGACGCTACAAATACCTATTGAAGCAATAATCAAGCCGAAAATGCTCTAGCGAAAAGCCGCTTTGTCCCAGTAGATAGCCATGCCGCCAAGGTCCTCTTCGATTCGCAAAAGTTGATTGTACTTAGCAACCCGCTCTGAGCGACATAGACTACCTGTTTTGATTTGATGGCAATTGAGAGCCACGGCTAGATCGGCAATCGTGGTGTCCTCAGTCTCGCCTGAGCGATGGGACATGACGGTTTTATATTTATTTCTTTGCGCCAAGCTCACGGCTTCAAAAGTCTCCGTGAGGGTGCCAATTTGATTAACTTTGACTAATAAGGCATTGGCTGTTTTTTTGTCGATCCCTTGGCGAAGACGCTTTGGATTTGTCACAAACAAATCGTCACCGACCAGTTGCACCTGACTTCCGATTTCAGCGGTGATAGATGCCCATGCGTCCCAGTCATCTTCTGAAAAACCGTCCTCGATACTTATAAGAGGGTATTTTTCAGACCAAGTCTTGTAGACCGCCTGAAGTTCTTTTGCCGAAATCAATTGACCCTGCCACTGGTACTTGCCCTCTTTGTGCATTTCTGTTGCGGCGACATCAAGTGCCAAAAAGACATTCTGCCCAGGTTCGTAGCCAGCCTCTTGAATCGCACTCATTAGTAAATCCAAAGCCTCTTGATTGCTGCTAAGCTTTGGCGCGAATCCGCCCTCATCCCCCACCGCTGTTGAGAGGCCTTTTTTGCTGAGAATTTTTTTGAGAGTATGAAAAATTTCGGACCCAGCGCGTAGGGATTCCGCATAAGAATTATTAACTGTGGGCACGATCATGAACTCTTGAACATCCAGGCCATTATTAGCATGAGCACCGCCATTAATGACATTCATGAGTGGCACTGGCAACCGGCACGCCTGAGAACCTCCAACATAACGGTACAAAGGCAGCTTAACATCTGCCGCAGCGGCCCGAGCCGCTGCCAAGGACACTCCCAATATCGCGTTCGCTCCTAGGTTGGATTTATTTTCGGTGCCATCCACATCGCGAATAATTTTGTCGATATAAACCTGATCCGTAACAGGAATCCCCATGAGCTCCGGCGCAAGTTTCTCGCGAACATTGTCGACGGCTTTGTAGACACCCTTGCCAAGAAAGCGATTTTTATCTCCATCCCGAAGTTCACAGGCCTCATGCGCTCCCGTTGAGGCCCCAGAAGGAACGGCGGCACGCCCAATATTTCCCAGAGCGGTGTGCACCTCGACTTCAACAGTGGGATTTCCGCGGCTGTCCAAAATTTCACGAGAAATGATGTTCACGATTTCAGACATAGGTTTGTTCCTCTTTATTGCTTAGTTGTGTAAATTGATTTTGTAGTCCACGAAGAGCGTCCATACTGTCCGAGATGGTTTTTGGATATTGGGTCTTTACGTACTCCCAATCCACACGGCGCATGGCCTCTTTCACTGCTGGGGTCATCTTTCCTTGAGCTGCTAACATGGTAATGAGTTGCTGTGCTCGAACCATATAATCGTGCAATCGAGCCAGATTTTGGCCAACCGTATAGCCGGGTCCTTGTGATTCAAAATTCAGGTTTGGCAAAAGCCCCACCGTTGGCAAAAGAGAGGGGGCTTTTTCGCGCAAATGGGCTTGCAAATCCATATGTGCCTGTAGGAGTTCCTCATTTTTCTTCTGTAATTCGCAATTCCGCTCTTCTAATTCGCGCTGGTGCTTTTGCAATTCATCGATCACTGACTCCATCAGCTTCGGACTGATTTGATGCCCAGGGTCTGTTTCGAAAATAGAGGCCTGAGACTCTGACCAATTGAGCTTCAGATGAATTCCTGTCCATTCACATGTCGCAGGATTTTGCCCTACATACACCGGAAGAGACTCGAAGGCTGCCTTTAGATAGGTCGTTACATGAGGATATTGCTCGGCAGGCAATGGGAGATCAAAGGCGATCGAAGCCTCGTCCCTGCGAAGATTTTCTATCGGCGGCTCCGGAGAAATAAAATGCGACAAAAATCTTTCTGGCTGATTAAAAATCTCTTGAGGTCGCGGCATCATTCTCAGCACAGAATCGAGAACTCCCCACGCACGAATCTGTGGGCCCTCATTCCCGACTCGCGTCAATAAATTGCCATCGTTGCTCTTCAGAGATAAACGCAAAAGCGACTGTAAAAACAATTCCATATCGGGGGCACTCATCCAATAAGAGGAATCCCGCATAAGCTCCACGGGCAATGGCGTCTGATGTTCATAAAGAACCGACAGATCCTCGCCTTGGGCTTCAAGGTAAGTAAGAATAGAATTGGTAATCTTACAGCTAAAGTGCACCAAAAACTTGTAACGTAAAAGATTTTGGATTGCGAATAGAAAATCCCAAAGAATTCGTGGTATTTAGCGACTTTTTATGGCGCGCAATGCGTAAACAGACCAACGCGCCTAGCAATTGAGCATATTTGACTGGCTAAGCTGCTTTGGGCTTATGAAATTTACTTTCAGGGAATGGCAACTTGTTGTCGGCAATCTCTTCCATAAAGCTCGGTAAGTTGCCCGTCGGCTCCAAGCGCCCGTCCAATGTTCCATCGGCGCGACGATTCATCCGTGACATTTGGAATATGGGAATTACGTTATAAGATCCATCAGAGTTGAAGCCCCGAACCTCGCTGATCGCACCGATACGGCGCGATCCATCTGAGTATCTTGAAACCTGAATAATAATTTCTATCGCCGACGAAACCTGAAAACGCAGAGCCTTTTCGCTGATCTGAGTGTCCCCGCCTTGCGCGAGAGCCTCGAGACGAACGATGGCATCTTCTGGTGAGTTCGCATGGACTGTCCCCATACAACCCTTATGACCCGTATTCATCGCGTTTAGCAACTCCAGCGCCTCTGAAGAACGCACTTCACCGACGATGATTCGATCCGGACGAAGGCGAAGAGAGCTTTTTAGAAGATCTTTGATTGTGACTTCGCCCTTACCTTGCTCATTTGCCTGACGAGTCTCGAACATGACTACATGTTCGTAATCGACCTGCAACTCGCTCGAATCTTCAATCACGATAATGCGCTGGCCCTTTGGAATACGAGTGCAAAGTAAACTCAACAAAGTTGTCTTGCCTGACCCCGTTCCGCCACTCACGATGATGTTTTTTCCGAGAAACATACAGACATCTAAAAATCGAGCGCCATCTTCAGTGATGGCACCAAACTTGATATAATCAGCAAACGAAATTTTATTGTTGGTGAATTTACGAATACTAACCGTCGTACCCTTGCGCGAAAGGGGGGGAATCACCACTGCGATCCGCGACCCATCAGGCAAACGTGCGTCCAATCGGGGGGACTCATCATTAATCCGGCGCCCCACACTCTGAGCAATGCTCGTCACGGCTGCTCTCAAGGCATCTTCATCTGCAAAAAAATCTGCGACTCTCTCAAGCTTGCCTTTTCGTTCTACGAATATTTCTTTGGGGCCGTTGATCAAAATCTCAGAGACTGTTTTGTCTTCCAAATAACGAACCACCGGACCTAAGTTATTCCGGATGGCATCCTTAAATACATTGGAAGTTTCGTTAGCCATGCGACTCCTGCAACTATTTCGAAGCCGGCTTTCGTTCGCCGTCTGAAGAGTTTGACATTACAATCACCCGCCCCTGCACCGCAGTTTCTGGGCATTGGTAAGAAAAAATACCATCGACTTTTGGATGCAAACTGAAGGTGCGCTCTTGACCATAAACCGTGCTGTGATGTTCAGAAAAAGCGTCTAAAACAAAACTAATATTTTTTTCTTTTGGGTTCACGTTGACGACGTGAATGCGATAGCTGTTTCCCTTTTTAACCCGGATTGTTTCAGGGACGAAGCCCTTTTCAGTATTTAAAATAACAATGTCCTGAGTAGGCTCGACGCTATCAAAAACCTGCCCAAAAAGAGTTTGGGTTTCATCCACCTCAGTGCTCGCCGGCAAACGACTTTGGTCGCTGATGCGGCTGAAGTCAAGCTGCCGACGGGACATATCTACTTCCCAGGCTTGAGCCAAAGCTCCGAAAAAAATTAAACTAGTGCAAACAGTTGCGATCTTGGAATTCAACAAATTCACGAGCAACCTCCATGGCAATGTAGTTAACAACTCTTGTATCCATCATATGAAGCTGTTGAACCAAAAGAGTCTGATTCCCAGCGCAGGCATTTATAACATCCATAGCTTGCTTTACTAATTGGGGGTTCTTGGCCATATCGTTGGTCACTTGGTCCCAATCCATCTTAAGAATAGGATCAATTGCACCCACCGTGTACAACGCATCGAAGACCGCCTGAAGATCACCTTGCAAAAACATCTGAAGCCTCCATCCAAAATCCATTTTGGAATCTGAGGTCTTTATCGGCGTGTTCGTTAAAAACTTGAGTCAATCTGAGACAAAAAAAGGGACTGAGTTTGTTCAGTCCCTTAGTCGGTATTTAAATAAAGAAACGGCTTTCAAGCCAGACCGCAGTCATGCTTATTGAAAACGGGGAACGACTCGGCCGTCTTGCAAATTGAGGGCTTTGGTCTTGAGATCAATCGACAAGAATGGAACTGCTTTTTTCTCGAAATTTAATTTAAGTTCTTTGCTTGTCAGGGTCACCGATAGAATTCTTTGAACGTGAGTTTTGTTGACATAAGTAAATCCAAAAACCTTGTCCGCCACAGAGAACTCTAGTCCGCCTCTAGTTCTTTCGCACTCAAGGGGCTCTTCCAACTCTCTATTTGAGGTCAGTCCATCAAAACTGATAACCACAAAGGAGTTGCCTGAAGTCCCAGGTATTACGTAAGCCAAATCATCTTCTACCTGTGAGAGGCTTCGCAGTTCTGAATCAGTGCAGGTATGAGTCGCAGCCAGCGCTTGCACTGATAAAAAAGATAGTAGTATTCCGACGATGTATTTCATATTCATTTTCTCCAGGGGTTGCCGCAGAGCTACAATTAGCGCTTCACAGGAGAACATAATGCGACGATTGTGCCAATGCTAAAAGCTGTTTATTTTGAGTTGAGAAGCGCAGGGGTGTCTAGGCTCTGTACGAATGCCGCGAACGCACGTCGAACTTTTTGACATGCGACGACTACTTCTTCTTTTTCTTATTCGCTTCCGCATCGGCTTTTTTGGCTTCAGCCTCTGCCTTAAGAGCGCTGTCCATCACTTGGGCAGCAAGCTCTGAGGGAGAGCGATGGTTCTTCATATCTCGCAACTTTCTTTCGTTGAGTGCTTCTTTGGTCATTTCGATTTTGGCATCGCGAATCTTCTGAATCACCTTGCGCTTGTGCCCGTCTTTTTCAGCAAAAGGCTTAAAGTCAGCTACAATGTTTTCCAAAAACACAGCGTAAGTGTTTTGGACCACTGGCTTAAAGGCTTTTGGATTTTTTAAGGCCCCAATCGCTTCTTGAACAAGAACGTCTACGGCGGTCTCCCACTGTTCGGTTTCGTCCAACTCAGATCGCAACGGAGGAGTGACCTTTTCGACCATGGCGTCATCATTAGGCCGAGAATAAACAGCCTGCAATGCTTCAGTTAACGATTGCACTCCGCCGTCTGACTTGTACTCTTTAATCTTCTTTTGCACCATTTCATTCATTTCATCGAGATCCTTCAATATCAATTGAGAGTAATTGTAAAGAAGGCCGGCCGAAGAGACAGAAGCCCAAAAGAAAGTCGCTAGAACAAATAAATAAGATGTTTTCATGCTCTCAGTGTAAGCAGAGAGGTCCTCTCGAGGAAAGAAAAGTCTATCTGTCCGCTGGACTTTCGTCCGCAGGCACGCCCTAACGCGCCATCTCCAGACCCGTGTTTTTTTGATTCAGAGCTCATCGAGTTTATGTCAGAATCAAAGAGCTTTAACAAAAGAAATTTTAAATTCAAAACTCTTGGAGGACCACCTTGAAAAAGTTAGTATTGTTTGGACTGTCTGCTGCCGCACTGGCGCTCACGAACTGCGCCCCGTCTGCAAAGCAAATTAAAGAAGCCGTTGAAAAAGATCCATCGATAGTTTTTGTTGCAATCGAAAAGTATCCAGACCAGTTCATTGAAGTTGTAAATAAGGCTGCTCAAGAAGCACAGAAAAAAGCTCAAGATAAATCTATCGCTGACGAACAAAAAAAACGTGACGAAGAGTTCGCTAGCCCGCTTAAGCCCGTTGTTGAGGCTGGCCGCATTGTTTTCGGTCCTGCCGATGCAAAGATCACTATCGTAGAATACTCTGACTTTGAGTGCCCTTATTGCAGCAAAGGATACCAAACTATTAAGCAGGTTCGCGCGGAATATCCGAAAGATGTTCGTGTTGTTTTCAAAAACTTGCCTTTAGATTTCCATCCCCAAGCAATGCCAGCTGCAAAATACTTTGAAGCTGCCGGCAAGCAGGGCGCTGAAAAAGCAGAGAAATTCCACGACGCCGTTTTTGAAAACCAAGGTGAACTTCGCTCAAAAGGTGAGGACTTCCTCAAGGCCACAGCTAAAAAGCTAGGTCTCGACATGAAGAAGCTCGAAACAGACCTCAAAGATGCAAGCATCATGAAGCAAATCACTGCAGATATGGAAGAAGCAAAAAAATTCAACTTCAGCGGTACACCCGGCTTCTTAATCAACGGAGTATCTCTTCGCGGCGCTTACCCATTCCCAGAATTTAAAGCAATCATCGATCGCCATTTAGGCAAATCAGACGACTCCAAGAAACAATAAGAATTATTTCTTAGAAACTCAAAAAGCTCGGTTGAAAACACCGGGCTTTTTTTTTAGATTTTGAGCGGCAACAACCGCTCACTAAGAGTTGCCTCATCCTCACTGAGATTCACCACCAAAGGAGTGACTCTCAACCCTTGCCGAACCGCTAATCGCAACAGACGACCATACTCGGGATCGATATCATCTGCCGGCGAGAAAACCTCTCCATCATTTCTCTGAACAGTAAAAAGAATTTCGGCGGTATGCCCAGCTTCCATTAGTTTCATAAGTTCAGAAAGATGCTTTTGACCTCGCGTTGTTTCTGCATCAGGAAATTGAACCATTTTGTCCACAAGAAGAGTGACATTTTTGACTTCAATAAAATGTTTCTTATCAGAGTTTTTCTTGGAAAGAGCAAAATCCAAACGGGTTTCTGGAGTGATTTTAAATTCTGGCTGCACAGCATCGAATCCACACCAATGCTCCCATGCTGCTGGAGCCTTTATTTTTTTACTCAAAACCGCTTCAAGGGCCTCTCGCACGACCGCATTTGGAGTAGATGTATTGACTCCAACCCAAGCCCCCGTCGGCGCCTGAATCATCTCAAGCGTTTGTTTTAACTTTCTCTCTGGATTGTCGCTATGGGAAAACAGACAAGCTTGGCCTGGATTATTAACGCTCTTAAGGCTGCCAGTATTCGGAACGTGGGCCACCAACGCCTGCCCTTGCCACTCAATATCGGCGAAGAATCGCTTGTAACGCTTGAGAAAAACTCCCTGATCTAATTTATTTTTGTACTTCATGAAAAACTCCAAGCAACATTGTCTACGGAAATTTAATCTGAGGGCAAAATATATTTAGCTACCTCAACTTCAACAAGACGGGATCATTCGGATATTTCTGCAAGGCCTTTTCTAGAAACTCTTGGAGCTCTTGCTCTCGGCCCTGACGAAAAAGTCCGATGGCCATTGCGCGCAGGGACTTAACATCAGGATCCTGAAGAGAAATTTTAAAGCAGTCTTCGGCTTTTTTATAATCCTGAAGCTCTAAGTAGACGGCGCCCAGATTGCGCCAAGCAACAAGCCACTCACGCGAACCTTGAGGCGAAACCGATATGGTTTTTTCGAAGTAAGGAATGGCCTGCTTAAACTGCTGCGCCCCAAGCAATTTAAGCCCCACGTTGTTGTTCAGATAAAAGGACTCGGGATCTTGTTTTAAATCCGCCTGGTACAATAACAGTGGAGACTCCCACTCCTTAATGCGGGCAAAGGTTTGCAACGATAAAACAGCCGAAACCAGGATCAAAACTAGAACCGTCTCTCTTCGCCTTGTAGCGAGAGCTGCTTCAAAAACAAAAAACAATCCCCCCAACAAACCGATGATCGAAAAGTAAAACCAGCGATCCGATACTGTTCCATCGAGAGGGATCAGATGACTATGCAGACCCAGTCCCAATAGCAGCCACAAAAAGAAAAATAGAAACTCTTTTCGGGGCTTTTTTATAAAATAAAACGCCGCACCCCCAAGTAATAAACATAAAAATAATAGCGGCCCCCAAAAAGCAGAGAAGGTCGCCTCACTCACAACCCAATCTTGAGTCAGAGAAGGTGGGGTCAACAAAAAGAACACTTCAAAATAGTGAGCTAAAACCTTGGGTAAAGTTAAAAGACGAGTGCCCAAATCCGCTCGACTTATTTGCATGTTGTGAGCGTGCCAGATCTGAAGGTTCGCGATGCCAAGACGAAGTCCCAAATAGGCAAGCCCCGCAAACCCCACTGAGATGACAGCCCACTTGACCCTGTCCTTGAGAAACAACAGACAATACAAAACTCCAACAATCAGATAAAGAATCCCCGACTCTTTGCTGAGCAGACTCAATAAAAATAAAACTGCAGCACCGCCGTAGAATTTTGACGATGTTAGAAGCAAGAGACCACTCAAACCAAAGAAGGTGTAAAGTGGTTCTTGCAAGTCTGCGATCATGAGCACCGCTTCGGAATTGATCGGGTGAACTAAAAAAATGAGCCCCGCAAAAATAGCCCAGAAATTTCTGCTGTTCGGGAAAATCCTCTGAAAAAGAGTGAACACCAAAAAAGAATTCAGAATGTGTAGACTCAGCTGAAAAACATGAAAAAGAATGGGGCCTCCACCTCCAAAATTCCATAAAAGATTGTAAATCATCATCATTACCGGCTTGTAATAAACTCCGCCGACCCCAGCCTCTCCGCTGACTCCGGCCATTGTTGAGTTGGTAAAATTTAAAAATATCTGTGATAAATTCTGAACCTGTGGATTCGCCAGAATCTGAAACTCATCATCGAGTATAAATCCATAGCGAAATGAGACGGCGTATAAGGCGAAACCCATGAGAGCGTATGTTAGCAATGTAATATATCGGTTCATGAATTCATTTTGCTTCAGAAACATTTGTAATATTAGGATTTTGACTCTATGACCCGCGGCATAAAGCGGTGCAATTGGTGGCCGGCGAGAATAGAACCAGAAGGTGCATTTGAAAAACAACGAAGGGGGCTTCTCGACATGGCTACTGATGTAAAATTACCAGAACTTGGTGAAGGCGTAACCGAAGGCGAATTGGTTAAATGGTTGGTAAAACCAGGTGACTCTGTAAAAACTGATCAACCCATTGCCGAAGTCATGACGGACAAAGCCACTGTCGAAGTTCCGACCCCTCTCTCAGGCACCGTTAAAGAATTGAAGTTAAAACCAGGACAAGTTGTAAAAGTTGATGCTGTCATGATCACCGTTGAGTCCAGTGGAGCTGGCGCGACCGCAAAACCAGCAGCTCCCGCTCCGATAACCTCCTCTAATAACAATGGAACCTCCGCTTCCGTAAAACTCCCAGAACTTGGTGAGGGCGTTACCGAGGGGGAACTGGTCAAATGGTTGGTAAAACCAGGCGACTCTGTAAAAACTGATCAACCCATTGCCGAAGTTATGACGGACAAGGCGACGGTCGAAGTTCCGACCCCTGTTTCTGGCACCGTCAAAGAACTTAAGTTCAAAGCTGGTGATGTCGTAAAAGTCGATAATGTGATGTTGACTCTCGACGGCGCCGCTGCGACGACCTCCGTCGCGCCAGCAAAAACTGTTGCGGCACAAATGACA
>JAMIQD010000188.1:0-4393 GCA_035914755.1 Pseudobdellovibrionaceae bacterium
TCTGACTGTGGAGCTGCAAAATAAACCCACTCAAACATGCAGGGACGATGCTTTTGCGTACCCAAAATTTTTCTAAAAACTTCGCCTTTTAGATTCACACAAACAAGTTCGCCAGGAAGAACATTTTCAAAATTTTCAAAACCCAGAAAATCAAGAACGCTGCTTTCAGAGGCAAAAGCGTGTTCAACTTTGTCCGAGCTCCCCATTCGTGTCCCCATAACCAGGGGGCGAAATCCATGGGGATCGCGAAAGGCCACCAAACCAAAACCCGCAACCATCGTGACAATGCTGTAACTGCCTACCGCTTTTTGAAAGATAAAAGAAACGGCCCTTGAAATATCTTCGAAAGCCGGCGCCCTTTTTTGCGCGCTCGCTGAGAGCCCCTCCGCAAACAAGTTAATAATATTTTCTGTGTCAGAGTCGGCGAGTGGTTGTCTTTGATATTTCGTTTTGAGCTCGTGAGTAAGAGCCTGAAAGTTGACAAGGTTGCCATTATGAACCATGCCGATCCCATAGGGAAAGTTGAGCAAAAAAGGCTGCACGTTTCGCAATTCACTTTTGCCGGCGGTGCCGTAGCGAACGTGACCTATTGCCATTTCTCCGGTAAGGGACTTCATATTTTCGGCGGTGAAAACATTCTCAACAAGGCCGAGGTTTCGCACGTAATGGAAACCCGAATCATCGTACGACAAGATGCCTGCAGCGTCCTGCCCCCGATGTTGAAGTAAGCTCAAGCCTCTGAGAACTTTATTGGAGGCTTGGCCAGTGCCAATGAGTCCTATGACTCCGCACATTTTTCCCCCGATTCTTAGTAATTTTTAGAATAGAGGGACGTTACCAAAGCATCACCCCAATGAAAAGCAACAAATGTCAGAATTAAGTTAAGACCTAGAGCGCCATTAAAATAAATTTCTAGTGCTAGAGTATGGGCTTTAAAAACCTTCCGGTTTCGCTTGTGGGCACCTTGACAATGGCCTCTGGGGTCCCTACAGCAACAATTCTCCCCCCCCCTTTTCCGCCATCTGGCCCCATGTCAATAACATGATCGGCGCATTTGATAACCTCAAGATTGTGCTCAATAACCAAAAGGGTGTTTCCCTGATCCGCCAAGTCTTGAATCAGTTCTACTAATTTTTTGACGTCGTCAAAATGAAGCCCCGTGGTGGGCTCATCTAAAATATAAAGCGTTTTACCAGTGCCGCGCCGAGAAAGTTCCTTCGAAAGCTTGACTCGCTGAGCCTCGCCGCCAGAAAGGGTCGTCGAACTTTGACCCAAGGTCATATAATCCAAACCAACTCGGTTGAGGGTTTCGAGTTTCCGGTAAATGTGAGAATGATTTTTAAAAAACTCAAGTGCCTCAGCAACGGTCATATTCAGAATGTCTGAGATCGACTTTGTCTTGTACTTTACGTTTAATGTCTCACGATTGTAACGGGCTCCCATACAGGTTTCGCACATCACAAATACGTCACTCATAAAGTGCATTTCAACCCGGATCTGTCCATGCCCCAAGCAAGTTTCGCAGCGCCCACCTTTGACATTAAAACTGAATCTTCCCGGAGGGTATCCACGCAATTTCGAGTCAGGCAAATTCGCAAACAAATCTCGAATCATCGGAAAAAGTCCGACATAGGTGGCCGGCGTCGAGCGCGGCGTTCGTCCGATTGGTCGCTGATTGATATCGATCACTTTATCAATATGCTCAAGGCCTTCAATTTTTTTGTATGGCGAGGGATTTGCTCCGGCGCTGTAAAACTTCTGTGCCAAAATTTTATAAAGAGTATCGATGATCAGTGTGCTTTTGCCGCTACCAGAAACTCCCGTAACGGCGGTAAAGGTACCTAAGGGAATTTCTAAGTTGACGTCGTGCAAATTGTTTCCGCACGCGCCTATCAGCCTTAAAACCTGACCATGTCCCTTGCGGCGTTTTTTTGGCACCGCAATTCTCAGCTCCCCAGACAAATATTTGCCAGTCAGGCTCTTGGGATTCTTTTCAATTTGAGCAGCCGTTCCTTCGGCGAGTAAAACTCCCCCAAGCCGTCCCGCTCTTGGACCCAAATCCACGACATGATCCGCAAAACGAATCGTGTCTTCGTCGTGTTCTACCAAAATAATGGTGTTGCCGCGCTCTTTGAGCTCGCCGATAATTTCGAGGAGTCGATGGTGATCCCGAGGGTGAAGACCAATAGAGGGCTCGTCCATCACATAGAGAACCCCGATCAAAGAAGAACCCACCTGAGTTGCTAAACGAATTCGTTGCGCCTCGCCGCCAGAAAGAGTCCGAGAAGGTCGATCGAGAGAAAGATACCCTGTCCCAACTCGAATCAAATAATCAAGTCTGGCTAAAATCTGCTTCACAATTTTTTCGGCTACCAGCTGCTCTTTTGAATTCCACTTAACCTTGGCAATCCACTCTCGGAGTTCAATAGCGCCGAGATTCGAAATCTCAGCAATATTTTTATTCTGAATTTTAATATTTAAAGAGTCTTTTCGAAGCCTGGCCCCATGACAGTCCGGACATTCCGAAAAAACCATTTCTTCTGATTCAGCTTCTTCTTCGTCATTGGAACCTGAAACTTTTTTACCCTTGTAGACATACTTTACTTTTTCTAATTTACGTCCGCCGCCCTCACCCTCAGAAAACTCTTCTTCTTCAACGAGATCGTTCGTCCCGAGCCCATGGCAAGTGGTGCAGGCGCCTCGCGGATTGTTAAAACTAAAAATTCGCGGTTCAATTTCAGGAAAGCTATAACCACACTGAGGGCAAGCCGAATGCATGCTGTAGCTGACACGCTCGCCGTCCAAACTTTCTATCACGACTCTGCCATTTGCCATACTGAGCGAGGTATTGATGCTCTCAGCGAGACGATGTTTGATGGAGTCCTTAAGAACAATTTGATCAACGACCAAATCAATGTCATGGGTTTTGGTCTTTGCCAGCTTGGTCGCTCGCTCAAGATCAATAAGTTTTCCGTCGACTTTGGCCTTTACAAAACCTTTGCGGGCCCACCGTTGAAACTCCGCTAGGAACTCGCCTTTTTTTCCTTGTGCCATCGGGGCTAAAATATAAAATTTAGCGCCCGGGCCGCGCTTGAGAATTTCATCAGTGATTTGCTGCGGAGACTGACTCGAAACAGGGATATGATGAACGGGGCACTCCGGCACACCCACTTTTGCAAATAGCAAACGCAAGTAATCATAAATTTCAGTGACCGTCCCTACCGTCGAGCGCGGATTGGTACTGACAGATTTTTGATCGATAGCAATCGCCGGAGAAAGTCCTGTGACGGAATCTACGTCAGGCTTCTTAAGTTGCTCTAAAAAGTTTCGCGCGTAGGCCGAGAGGCTTTCAACGTAACGGCGCTGGCCTTCGGCATAGACAGTATCAAAGGCAAGACTCGATTTTCCGCTGCCACTCAGTCCCGTGAACACAGTGATCTTATTGCGTGGAATGACAACACTCACATCCTTGAGGTTGTGCTCTCGCGCGCCCTTGACTACGATTCCGTCGAAATCTACTTTTGAAGCCATCGACTCATCTTAAGGGAGGCCGCATTCACTAGCAAGTAAGGACTAATTTGCTGACTGGCAGCTTGGGCAAACTCCGTAAAGCTCCAGAACGTGGTGAGTCAACTTAAAGCCAAATTGCGCTGCAACTTTTTCTTGCAGAGTCTCGATCGTCTTGTTCTCAAATTCACAAATTTTTCCGCAGCGAATGCAGGTTAAGTGATCATGGTGGCTCATGGAGTTGAACTCATAGCGAGCGGGCAGGCCGCCCATACGAACTTCAGAAACAAAGTTTCCTTCAGTCAGAGAGCGAAGAAAGCGATAAACTGTTGCAAAACCAATTTCTGGATGGTCGGCATTGACCTTTTCGAAGAGCTCCTGAGCGGTGACGTGACGGCGACCAGCGTGCAGGCACTTTAAAATAACCAGACGCTGAGTCGTCACCTTCAAATTCAAAGAGCGAATGATCTTCTTGAGGTCGGTCTCGTTCAATTCTTCTTCATGAACGATAATATCGTCATCCAGCTGACGTGGCAAAAAGGGAACCGAATCTTTCATTTATCACCTCAAGTATCCCGAAGCTATAGCCAAAAAGACTCCTTACGGTCAACTAATTAAGAACGATTCTCATTTGCATCTTTGCTTTTAAGCAAACTGGCCCGCATTTCCTAGCCAAAACCTCCGAAATCTCAGAAAAGCAACTTGGAGGCTTGATATGAAAGTTGTTTTTACCCTTTTTTTGGTGAGCTTTTTTTCACTAGGAGTGATGGCGCAAAACCTTGGTGACGTTCCACTTCCTCCCCCCGCTGGCCCTGGAGAAGGAAATCCAGGAACTCCAGAACCGCCTCACTCGCCTCCTCCTCAAGCTCCGCCGGGGGGACAGCCC
>JAMIQD010000189.1:0-8575 GCA_035914755.1 Pseudobdellovibrionaceae bacterium
ATCAAGATCACCGAATTATCTTTGTTGATAAGATGACGGATTCCCTCGGAGTCAATTCTCTGCCCGCCCAATAAGTCGGCCTCAGTGGTCCATCCGCGCTTAGAGCCCTCGCCCCGATAAGATGAGTTTACGAGGTCATTGATTTCTTTAGCCTGATCGGTGGTTGCCTGTGTAAATTCCCAATTCATGCGAAGACAATAACAGGCAATCGCAAAGGGGTGAACTTAAAAAACAAAAAGCCCCCAGTTTTCACTGGAGGCTTTTTGTTTTAGTTTATAAGCAAAATTTAGTGCTTAGACTTTTTCTCTGTCTTTTCTTTTTTTGCACCCTTAGGAGATTCAACCTCTTCAGCCATCGCCTCGGCCTCAGAGCCTTCAGCCCCAGTCTCTGGAGCTGACATCAAAAGTTTGCCAATACCATGAGAAGCCAAAATCTTATTACGAAGTTCAGTCATGATTTCAGGATGATCCTTCAAAAACTGCTTTGCTTGATCACGGCCTTGCCCCATGCGCTCACCTTGATAAGAGTACCAAGCACCAGACTTTTCGACCATATTTGCTGTCGCTGCCAAGTCAAGCAAGTCTCCGGATTCCGAAATCCCCTCACCATACATCAAATCAAATTCAACTTTAGTGAATGGCGGAGCCATCTTGTTCTTCACAACCTTCACGGCTGTGCGATTTCCAGTCACTTCCTCGCCATTTTTGATTGCGCCCACGCGGCGCACATCCAGACGAACAGAGGCATAGAACTTCAAGGCATTGCCGCCTGTTGTAGTTTCGGGATTACCGAACATAACACCAATTTTCATACGAATCTGATTAATGAAGATCACCAAAGTGTTTGATCTTGAAATGACACCCGTCAACTTACGAAGCGCCTGAGACATCAAACGAGCTTGAAGACCCATGTGGCTATCGCCCATTTCTCCTTCAATCTCAGCGCGAGGAACCAAAGCCGCAACCGAATCCACAACGAGCACGTCAATAGCGCCAGAGCGAACCAAAGTCTCGGTGATTTCTAAAGCCTGCTCGCCAGTATCAGGCTGAGAGATCAAAAGATCTTCTGTGTTTACACCCAACTTACGAGCATAATTGATATCAAGAGCGTGCTCTGCATCAACAAAGGCAACAACTCCACCCTTTTTTTGAGCTTGCGCAATGGTTGATAAGGCGATTGTTGTTTTACCTGATGACTCCGGGCCATAAATCTCAACGATACGCCCCTTAGGTAATCCACCAATTCCTAGTGCGATATCCAAACTCAAGGCACCCGTGCTAATAGCTTCGATGTCCTTAACAAGGCTTTCGTTTTGTCCAAGACGCATGATGGAGCCTTTACCGAATTGCTTTTCAATCGTCGAAACTGCCAATTCAAGAGCTTTTACTTTTTCGTTGTGACCTTTATCACTGCCTTCTTTTTCTTTTGTAGGAGCTGCCATCTTATCCTTCTTTCTCATCGCCATCCCCGGCAATGAACCGTTGTTAAACTTTCAATTTCGAAATCAAATACTCTACCGCGAAACACACCGAGGCCTCCTGAACTTCTTTGCGCCCTCCAGAGAAATGTTTCTGGATCGAGCTCTCAGCAAGACCAGGACCAGCCAAGGCAAAGCACACAGTCCCTACCGGCTTGTCCGGGGTCCCACCTGTCGGACCAGCTATTCCGGTAATTGCCACGGACACATCTACTTTTAGTTGTTTGCGCGTTCCTTGCGCCATTTGACGAGCGACTACTTCACTCACCGCGCCCTCTTTCGTGAGAGCGCTTTCTGCCACTCCGAGCACTTCTATCTTGATCCTGTTAGAGTAGCTAACAACAGAACCATTAAAAACATCCGACACTCCTGGCAGAGCGGTCAGAGTGGCAGAAAGAAGTCCGCCCGTGCAACTCTCAGCAAAACCAATTGTGAGTTTGCGTAAGCGCAGCAAGGTCAGTAGCTCTTGCAAAAGGATCTCTATTTGAGGACAGCTCATGAGTTAAACACCATCACCTGCGCTCCCAACCAAGACGTGTGTTGATAAACGTACTGCAAGATGATGTTGACTACCAATCCCGCGAACAAATCATCAACGACAACCCCGAATCCGCCGGGGACCTTTTCATCCAAGTATGATATGGGGAAGGGCTTCAGAATGTCCAGCACTCGAAACAATAAAAAGCCCGCCAGTAGAGACTGCCAGGTCATGGGGAGCCATGTCATCGCCACCAAAAAACCAATAACTTCATCAATCACAATTTCTTTGTGATCATGTCCACCAGTATCTTGCTCATAAACCTGCGCCGCAATAATTGCGACCGGCAGCAGCAAAATAACAGCCACCATATAAAACAAGGGGCCTGCCCAAGAAAAGAGCAAAACCAAAGGGATCGCCGCGAGAGTTCCCGCAGTCCCGGGGCCTTTCGGAAAAAATCCAATGCCAAAAAATGTCGCCACCTGCTTTAATAAACTTCGAATCCAAAGAACAGTCACCTTCATGATTTTCCTCGAGAAGTGTCTCAAAATGAGAATCTAAATATGATTCAATCGGCCCCTACACAAGGCTATGTTATACTGCGAGTATGAGACTCAAACCAAGGTTTATTCTACCATTGGTGCTCTTGATGCTTATCATTAGCTACCAGAACTTTTCAAGCGTGAACCCAACAGCTTGGGACAACTCTCATGCACTTAAAATCATGAAAGAAATGAACGAGTTCGAAAAAAATAACTCGGACAAAAAACCGACTCTAGCAACCCCCCAAAGTGGAGAAGATCTCAAATCCGTTGGTAACGACTGGCTGCAAAGACAGGGGAGTCTACTTCTAAACGGCTACGACAAAAAACTCGAAGCGGCAATGAACGCGAAACTGAATTCTTGGTTTCAAGACGACAGCCGCAATCCCGCGCCGCAAAATAACTTCCAGAGCGCTGACACCACATCTGACTCATCAGCCGAAAAACCCCAGCAGAAAGGCGCTAAACAAAGTCTGCGATTCTCCCGCGTAAACTCTCTCAAATACGAAATCGGAACTAACTCTTGCTTCGATCTTACCGCCGACCCCGGCAATGCCCATCTGAACTTTTCGCAAATTCTCAGCTCCAATACCAAGCTCGGACTTGAACACCGAACTTCGGACAACAAGACTCAAATGATGTTTAAATATGAGTGGTGACTTACCACCAAAAATGCTCTAAATATCGTCCATGCGACGACGCTCACAATCCCCCACCAACCCTTCTCTTTTTGCTAAAAACAAGGTCATGGACCTTGTGGCAAGCCGCGATCATTCAGAAAAAGAGCTGCGTTCAAAACTTCTAGAGGCATTTCGACGCTCTCAGCGAGCTCGAAAAAAATGGAATAAAAATGCCGAAGAGCCTTCCGATGAAGACTTGAAAAATCAACAAACTCAAATTCACCAGGCCATCGATCAGGCAATCGAATTTGCCCGCACTCACGGCTGGCTAGGGCCCGCAGAAGAGCTTTCTCAAAAAATGGCCGCGATTCTCCATCGGCGCAACAAGGGCATTGTGTATATCAACAACTATCTTCAAGAAAAAGGACTTCCTGGGATCACAAACAATCGCGATTTGGAGCTTGAAAAGGCCCTAAGCCTTGTGAAAAATAAAGTGTCTGATTTATCCGAACTCCCTTATGATGAAAAACAAAAAGAGCGGGCCCGCATCGGTCGCTTTTTGGCCTCAAGAGGGTTTGATTCCGAAACTGTGCGAAAGGTAATTTATGAAAAGCTCTGAAATTCGAAATGCATTTATAAACTATTTTAATAAAAACGGGCACACCCCTGTTCCCTCATCGTCTTTGATTCCAGAAAACGACCCCACCTTGCTTTTTGCAAATGCGGGAATGAATCAGTTTAAAAACACTTTTCTCGGTCTCGAAAAACGTGACTACACTCGAGCTGTTTCTTCACAAAAATGCGTGCGCGCCGGGGGCAAACATAATGACTTAGAAAATGTTGGCTTCACGGCTCGCCACCATACGTTCTTCGAAATGTTAGGAAACTTTTCTTTCGGAGATTACTTCAAAAAAGAAGCCATACATTTTGCTTGGGAGTTTTTAACTAAAGAACTCAAAATCCCAAAAGAAAAACTGTACGTCACGGTTCATCTTTCAGACGATGAGGCGGCTGATATTTGGCATACACAAGAAGGCGTTCCACGCGAGCGTATTTTTCGTTTCGACAAAGACAACTTCTGGAAAATGGGCGACACTGGGCCCTGCGGCCCTTGCACTGAGATTTTTTACGATCATGGACCCAAGGCCGGACGCGAGTCCGATCCCTTTAAGGGCATCGCCGCTGGCGAAGACCGCTTTGTCGAAATTTGGAATTTGGTTTTCATGCAATACTTCGAAAACCCACCTGGGACCTTAACTCCGCTACCAAAACCCTCAGTAGACACGGGCGCCGGTCTTGAGCGTGTGGTTGCGGCCATGCAGGGCAAGTTCAACAATTACGACACCGATCTTTTTGCGCCAATGATTGCTCGCGCTTGCAAGATTGGCGGTCTTGAGTATGTTTCAGATGTTGATGTTTTAACAAAAGACAAAGCCGCACGCGAAAGAACAGCCGCTATTCGTGTCATGGCTGACCATTGCCGTTCTACTGGTTTTTTGATTGCCGATGGAGCTTTACCTTCGAACGAAGGGCGAGGCTATGTCCTTCGCCGTATCATGAGGCGAGCCATCCGCTATGGGCACAAGCTCAACGACAAACACTCATTTCTCCCTGGAATGGTTGAGGCGATGATCGATCATATGGGTGAAGTTTACCCTGAACTCGTGGCGCGAAAGAGCCACATTCTAAGTTCTGTCAAAGATGAAGAAACGCGATTTATGGCAACCCTTGATCAAGGGTCTCATTTGTTGAATGACGAGATTGCCAAAGCTAAAGGCCAGGGACTTGCTTCGTTATCTGGAGATGTTGTTTTCAAACTCTATGACACCTACGGCTTTCCGGTCGATCTGACCTCACTGATCGCCGCCGAAAACGGAATGACTGTTGACGAAGCTGCCTTTGAAAAGGAAATGGATCTGGCTCGCACGAAGGCAAAAGCCTCGTGGAAAGGCCGAGGCATGCAGGCAGATGAAGCTCATGCGCTTAAATTCGCCCAAGAGAATCTCACAAAAGCTGGGGCTACGGACTTTATCGGTTATGATTGCATGACTGGACACGCTCAAATTCTGGCACTGTCAGACGGAACCAATGTGGTTCGAACTCTGAAGGCTGGCCAAAGTGGTTTGCTTTTATTAAATAAAACCCCCTTTTATGCAGAGGGCGGAGGGCAGATTGGCGATCACGGGGTCCTCAAGTGCGACCACGCGACAATCACTGTCCATAACTGCACAAAGTCTTCAGATATGTTTCTCCACCACGTCGAGGTCGCATCGGGAGAAATCGAAGTCAGCGCGCATGTCTACGCTCAAGTCTCCGACAACACTCGCCGCAACACAATGTCCAATCACTCCGCCACACACCTTATGCATTCGGCTCTTCGCAAGATTCTGGGGTCTCACGTAACTCAAGCTGGATCATTGGTCGACGCCACGCGAACACGCTTTGATTTCACTCACAACAAAGCCCTGACTGCTGAAGAAGTGTCACAAGTTGAAGCCCTGGTGAATGCAGAAATTGGCAAAGCTCAAGAGGTTAAAGCCGAGGTGATGAAACACAAACAAGCCCTAGACAAGGGTGCGATGGCACTTTTCGGCGAAAAATACGGCGATACTGTACGCGTGTTAACAATGGGTGATTTTTCATGTGAACTTTGCGGCGGCACTCACGTTAAAAACACTTCCGAAATCCGCCTCTTCAAGGTGATATCTGAAGGCGGAGTTAGTGCCGGCATTCGCCGCATAGAAGCCGTCACCGGTGAGATCGCAGTTCAATATGCTCTTTATGGCATTCAACAAAATCACCTCTCGAGAGCCGCTGCAGGACTTGAGAGCGCCTGGGCTCATTTCACGACCCAAGGCAGTCCCTCTGTTGAGCAATGGATTGAGTCTAAGAAGAATGAAATCAAAAACCTAGAAAAAGAAATCAAGAAACTCCAGGGCGAACAGATAAACGTGGATGAAATTGCCAATAAGGCACAGGACTTTAAAACCAAGCAGGGCTCCGCAAAACTAATCCTGGCAAATGTAAGCCTCGAGGATCGTCAAGTTCTTGCTGAAGTGACAGATCACCTCAAGAACAAAATTCAAAAGGGAATTGTCGTCGTCGTCGGTCAAGGAGATGATTCTCATCCTGTGATTGTCTCAGTCAGCAAAGATATTAGCGGAGAGTACCCAGCTGGAAATATTCTCAAAGAGGTTGCGAGCGTTATGGGAGGCAAAGGCGGCGGAAGGCCAGACTTCGCGCAAGGAGCTGCACCCGATCGAACTAAAATTGATGCTGCCTTCAAGAGGGTTCAGACAATTTTAGGAATTTCGGTTTAGCATTGGTGCGACTTAGGGTTCACATCTCTTGGCCGCTAGATCCATTTGAATTTGACCTAAATAAGCCTGCAGTTGGTCCTTCTGCTCACCGCAGAGGTCAAAACCCTTTTGGCAGGCATTAAACACCTCCCCTAGTGCCACCTGGCTATCAACAAAGTGCAGACGGGCATAAGGGAACTGATATTCCATTGTACATAGTTGATCACGAGAAGTGGCGACCTTTTCTTCGCATACCTGCGATCTCGCAAGAATTGAGTTTAAATTGAGAAGCTCTTCAGGGCGGAGACAGTACTGCAAGCCTGAAATAGGCTGACCGTTTGCATCCTCAATCACATTAATTACACCCGTCTTCACATCAATTTCAAGGTGATGAGTGGAAATGCTTGAAGCGGCTTTGCTTTGAATAATATCGGCTTGAATTTTAGACTCCAAAAATGAACTCTCCGGTATTTCGACAATCTCAACTTGAGACACATCGATCTTTTCAATCGGAGTTGCCTCGACAGTATTGCCCATTGCATTAGAATTATTCATGTCAGAGAACTGATTATTGCGAGCGCAGTTCTGATAGCCCACCACAAGGCATAATATTAAACTGGCATAGACGTACTTTTTCATGAGTCCCCCAAAAACAACCGTGGTTCTATAGGCTTTATATGCAAGTCGCGGACCGCCCTGAGTGTCTATACAATCGGCTAGACCGTGCACAAACTTGACGGTGTAAAGGGAGGTGATTATCAATTCTCTATCTGAGACAAACATCAACTAAATTAATCCCGTAAGATAAACGCTCAGCAACGTGAATAGAATTTCTTACATAATTTGTTGAACCTGAATCCCTCTTACAATACCCTCTCGCCATCCAAAGAAAAGGGGTAAAAACATGAAAAAAATTATTCTTGCGATCGTTCTAACAACTAGCGCTTCGGCATTTGCAGCTCAGGTACCAAAATTTAAATGCCAAGTTCCTGCGGCTCAGGTGAGCGTTACAGCAACTATTTCAGTATCTGATAACGAAAACATTGATTTCGTTACTGTCGACCTTAACGACAAAGGCGTTAGCACTTTGTTCATGCAGCTAGAAAAGGGCGGCTTTCAAGCACAAGTTGATGGCGGCGGTTTGATGACTCTTGTTCTTGACGACAAGTTTGCTCAAGGATCAGATGGCGTTATTCGCAACTCTGGAATCTTAGCCCTAGGTCTTGACCAAGGCGTCTGGTCTGGTCTTCTTTCTGTTCGTAGCAACATGTATCCACTCGAGTGCCAAAAGCTTTAATTTTTCCATTTGAGCTTTAAGTTCTAAAAAAGAGGATTTTCATCCTCTTTTTTTATTTATCAAAAAAACTAAAGTCGAGCTTCATAGCGGTCTCGTTTCTTTTGCGTAGGTGTTCAGTCAGAATTTAGAAATGACACCTATCTTGAGAGCACTTCTTTTCGTTTCCTCTATAATCGTAGGCGGCGGCGCTAGTGCCAATTCCCAAAAAGCCTGTCTTTGCGAAGTCGGGCAGTACCCAGAATATCAGCAACCAGCATTCTCTACTGGCTGCGCCCTCTGGCTGCGAGAACAAAAAAACTGCCTAATTAAAAAAAAGGTTTCGCACGGAGCTAGCTACACGCAGCTCCCGCAAGATATCACACAACTCTCCATTGGATATGTTGGCCACTGGAACAACAGCCGCCAGCTGCTCACCTACTTGCATATGAAGATAAGCCCGCTGATGACTCAAAAAAATCTTTCTGTCAGCATCGACAACACTGCCTGCAGCTCCATGAATGAGCCTACGTTAATTTTAGATTATGTTAAGGACATGGCTCTTGAGCGTGATCAAACTCTGACAATCAAAGGAAACCAAACGAGAAGTATTGGAAAATGGGATGCTGCACTCGGATCCAAGAATAACTTTTATGCCGTGGTTTCAAGTAAAAAAACCTCTGTGACCTATCCAAACTGCCGCGATTATCAAAACTACTCCTGCTTACAGGGCGTCCAAACAAATGATGAAGCAACCTGCGTTACCGACAATGCCCAACAAAGACGTCTCCGCTGTTGCCAAGTTCAAGACAGCCCCTATGATAATGAAATCAAAATGAACTATGCCTGGCTTCCTCTAAGTGAGTGCTACTGAAGGCGATATGTG
>JAMIQD010000190.1:0-1521 GCA_035914755.1 Pseudobdellovibrionaceae bacterium
TGACTAACGACTTCAAAGTTCTTGGACCAGCCCTCACAGCTATCGGGCCCGAGCTGCCACAGGCAACAAAAAGAGCAGTTGAAGCCCTTAACGAAACTGTGGTGATGCTAAAGGCAATGCAGAAAAGCGTGTTTATTCGTGGCAGCGTTCAGGAAGTTCGAGAAGAAGAGGCTGCGCACAATCGAAAACCGGCAAATAATCCTTAGATTTGGTTGTCATCGGGACGAAGCAGAGCCACAATATACAGCATGCTCGTCCGAGATTTCTTCAGTCATTTAATATTTTCTCGCAGGGCCGGAGCCCTTGTAAAGCGTCTGGCGTGGTTATCTGTCGGGGCTATTGCTCTGAGCATAACGGCCTTTCTTGTTGTGATTTTTGTGATGAATGGCATGAATGCGAGCATCCACAAGAGAATGCTTTCTTTGGAGCCTCACCTCTATGTGACGGTCAATGGGGTTAACAAGGGGGCAGCATTAGAGCTTCACCCTGTTTTTCAAAGACTCAAAGAGTATCCCGAAAACAAGTCCTATATTTATGAGTCGCAGGATGTGATCCTTCGAACTTTAGACGGTCAGTTTCATGGAGCGATCGCGCGAGGAGTTAGTCGAGACAGTCTCAAATTCATGATCGACCATATTCGAGAAATGGATGCGCAAAAAAAACGAGAATCCACCGAAGGCTTATCGGCAGCAGATCTTCCAGGAAAGGGAGATATCATCCTGGGCGTGGATCTGGCCCGAGCTCTTGGGGTTTTTGAGGGAGATTTTATCACCATCGTGCCCCCCGAGAGTTTGCTCTTGCCGCCGGGGGATACACCAAAATTTGAAAAGGTCAGGGTTAGTAAAATTATTTCGACAAATCTTGCGGACCTTGATTCGCAGTTTGTGTTTTACCAGCGCGGGGCGACCCTCAATATTTTGACAGGTGCAAGCCGCAAGGTGGGTATTGAAGTTTGGACCCCCGACGGAAAAAACATCAAAGAACTAAAATACGATGTTGAAAAGTTCAGCGATGTGATTGCAGAGAGCTGGATGGACAGAAATTCTACATTATTTTTTGCCTTGAAACTTGAGAAGCTAGTGATGGGGGTGTTTTTAGCTCTAGCTGGTCTTATTGCGAGCAGCTCTATTTTATCTGTACTAGCTCTTTTGATGTCGCAAAAAAAACGTGATATTGCTATTTTGAAAACCTTAGGGCTTTCGAATCGACGAACCACGCAGATATTCACACAGATTGGGCTCCTGCTCGCGAGCATGGGAATTATTCCAGGGGTCTTTTTGGGGACTGCACTCAGTTACTATTTGCAGTTAAATCCAGTGAATGTGCTGCCAGATATCTACTATGACTCGCAGATTCCAGCCTTGGTAGACCCTTGGTTTGTATTCATAGTTCTCGTGGTCGCACTCGTGATTTGCTTTCTAGGAGCATGGTACCCTGCGCGAACTTCAGCCGAAATTGAGCCGGCTCTTGCTTTGCGAGTTAAGAATTAATTCCATTAAACTGAAACTTGAAAGTCTCTCA
>JAMIQD010000191.1:0-8478 GCA_035914755.1 Pseudobdellovibrionaceae bacterium
AGTCCGTCCTGAATCATCGACGCAACTTGGGGTTCTGACTGGCCAATTTTTTCAAGAGCGTTCGAAATAGGCTTGAGAAGCTCCGTTCCGGGGGCCCGATTGCTTAGCAATTCATAGATCTCAAGGCGCAGGAGCCAATCTTTTGGAAAGCGATCATCATGTGTCTTAAGGACCTCAGCGATTTCTTTTTCGAGAGCTGGTCCCTTTGTCTCTTTGTGGCGTATTTCGCGAACCTTCGCGTATTGTGACTGAAAGAGGTTTTCTTCGGGTGTGCTGTGACGCTCGGGAACCCTCGCCGCAATAAAGTCTTCAGTGTCGCCGTAGGCTTCGCGGTCAGAAGGACCTCCGTATACAGAAGGGATGGTAGAGCCGATCGCAAGATCGTAAACTCCCCATGACGGGTCAAAGAGGATCTGGTTTTGATAAGTTGCCGTGGCCTCAGTTAACGACAAGAGAATTGTTTTTTCATTTTGCATGATGCGGCCATTGAAAGTTCCTTCGACGTGTACGCCGCTGGTAAAATCCAAAACCATTTTACGGCCTGGAGCTGCATTCAGAAGATCCCACTGTGAATCAGAGAGTTCGGAGGGGCAGATAGAAGGAAACTGTTTTAATTTTCCTACGGGCGTTCCAAAGCCAGCTTCATGGTAATGAGTCCCGTGGCCATGAAGTTCGTCATCAGCAAAAGACAACTGGCAAGGACCCGAAAACTTCAGGTAAGCGATTTCTTGCGACGGATGAGGCGGCGTTATGTAATCGGTGAGCACCCCTGATATTTGAATTCCAGAGTTCAGCTGAACCGTATTAACAGACTGGGCCTGAATCGCTTTTTTTAGTGAGCTGATTCCGCCCTTTCGAAAGGCCATTTCGTTGGCCATTTCATTTAAGACGCGTCCTAAAGTTTTAAAATCGGGAGTTACATAGAGTTGAGGTTGGGGTTCGGTGATGTCATAGCCCTGTTTTATGCAGTCGACGGTGATTGGGATTTTTGCAACTTTTTCGCTGAGGCACCATTTTGCCTCGCCGACACTTGAAAGCAAGCCCGCGCCAAAAATTTTTGGTTTTTTTATGTCGCCGATCAATCCGTACTCAGCAGTCCACCAGTTCATGCGTCCTAATTCGGTAGCTTCCGAAACATGACTGATTTCTTTGCTGACGCGGTTAAGGTTGTCTTCGGCGGCTTTGATTTCGGCGGGAGTTGAGGTTGGAGCCTCTTTGATATCTGAGAGCACGCGAATAGCCTGATAGAGATTAAGATCTTCTTTGCTGATAATCGCTTTTTTTGCCACCTGAGCATACTGTCTAAGATAATCTGAAAACTCTGGATGAATCAAAATTGGAGCATGCCCTGCGGCTTCGTGAACGATGTCCGGCGCGGGAGTGTACATCAAATGATCCAGAGCTCTCATGTCCGATGCTATCGGAAGGACCCCGAGAGACTGAAGTTCCATAAATGCCGCTGGAGGAATAAATCCACTGACAGGAATTGCTCGCCAGCCGAATTCTTGGAGTTTCTTACTGATATCTTCAATGCGAGGAATGGCCTCGATTTCGATACCAGTTTTTGTTAGGCCCTCCAGATAACATTCGTGAGCGTGTACTTGTAAGTAGGCTTTTAGCTGGCGCAGTATATAGCGCCACGAGGCTTGTTCAACGGGAGTGTACTTTTTGTAGTTTTGCTCGACGATGTATTTTTGTAGGTGTTTCGGCAATGATTGCATAAAGACTCCAGTGGTTGCTCATAGAAGCGGGTCTGATTTTGTCAGGTGATTTTTTACGTAGTCTTCGACGGCCTTTTCAAGTGGCCACTTTGCGGAAGTCATTCCTGCGGCAAGCCACTTTTCAGTTTTTGCCTCAGTGTAATATTGGTACTGCTTGCGGATATTTTCTGGCATTTCGAGCCATTTGATATTGAGAGGCTTCGCTAGTGACGCAAAGACGGCATTTGCAAGATCAAGCCAGGTGCGAGGCTTGCCAAAGCCCATATTGTATATCCCATTTGTTGGATTTTTTTCCATGAGCTCTGCCATCCAGCCCGTAACATCTTTAACATAGACGAAATCCCGCATGAACTCGCCGTCTTTGTACTTGGGATTGGCGGACTTAAATAATCCAAGGTGACCTTGTTCCCGGATTTGATTGAAAGCCTTAAACACAACACTCGACATGGCTTCTTTGTGATACTCATTGGGGCCAAAAACATTAAAAAATTTGAGACCATACCAATAAGGTGGAGTTTGCGTTTGTTTTAAGGCCCAGCGGTCAAATAATACTTTTGACTCTCCGTAAAGGTTTAAGGGCTTGAGAGTTTCGGGGTCGGTGGTATCGTCAAAACCCAATTCTCCGGCGCCATAGGTTGCGGCAGAGCTTGCATAGATAAAGCTCTTTTTGAATTCAGTGCACCACTCAAAAAGTCTTTGGGTGTATTGGGTGTTATTTTCTAAAAGAAATTCTCGGTTGGTTTCGGTGGTCGAAGAACAAGCCCCCATATGGATAATCCACTTCACCTTTTGTTGGGCCTCGGGTGTTTTTAAAAAATCCCAAATCTGATCTTTGAGAAAAAACTGACTAAACGTTCGATGTTTTAAGACATTGCGAGTTTCAAGATCTACTGAGTCCACACAGACGATGTCGGTCAAGCCTTTTTGATTTAGCTCCCACACCATCACACTTCCGATAAAACCATTGGCACCTGTTACGATAATCATGGGAGTAATGTAGATAATTCAGGCCCTAAACTCAAGGTGCAAAGCTCCTAAGCAGGGATGAATTTTTTCCCTAAAGAGGGGCTTCAGGCGCATTTGGAGCCATTTGGGGCTTAAAACTGTAGGCACATGGCTTGCTCTGTTTTAGCTCCGACCGGGAGGAAGTCAAAAGTGGAACGTACTTCAAAGTTTATTGCGACAACCATGCTGATAGTGGTCACAGGATGGGGGCTTTTTTTTAGCGATAAAAGAGGCGGCTTCGCAGCGGTCAGAACCAATGAGCAGTACTGGGCAGAAACGGGCCTGAGCGCCGAGGCTCTTGAGGAGTTGTTGCAAGATGAGTCCTGCAAGAGTTCCGAGCGGTATTTTTTAGCCTGCGCCAACGCAGTGCTTTCGGTGGCTCAGAAGTATGGTTTGAATATTCGATTTGATGCATCTCTGGTGCCCACAAAAAACAACAGTCGGCAGGCGATCTCTGAAAAAGAAATTTTAGCGCCATGGAAAAGCTTTCTTTCGAGGCAAGGGAGTATTCCTGCCTTTCCGTTTTTACAAGTATGGAAAGATATTTCCAAGCGCTACACAAACGCTAAAACGATAAGTTATGCAGCGGGCCTGGGGATGAATGGCTTTCTTTCGGTATTCAAGGATCCCCACACGTATCTGTTGCCGGCGGACTTTTATAATAACGTCGTAGCAAAGGCCAATAATAAGAGCCTTTCTGTAGGCGTTGTGATCGGCCGTAATAATGCGAATTATTTTATAAAAAAAGTTCTTGAGAATTCTCCGTCCTATTTGGCGGGCCTCAAGAAGGGGGATTTGCTTGTTGAGATTCAAGGAAAAACTGCCACAGAGTTAACCTCCTATCAGCTCGGCGACCTTCTGCGCGGAGAAGAGGGGACTGAGTTGGAATTAAAAATTCTTCGAAAAGGAGAGAGCAAGAAGTTCTTAATTGTCAGGACTGAAAAAACAATCCCGACGGTTACAGCGCAATTAATTGAAGGGCTAAAGCCGGTAGGCGTTGTTACAGTCAACAAATTTGCCATCGGAACTTGTGCGCAAACCAAAGAAATTTTATTAGACTTGAAGTCTCAAAATATTCAAGGCCTGTTGTTGGACTTGAGAGATAATCCCGGTGGGCAAATGGAAGAGGCCGCTTGCCTTAGCAGCCTCTTTATAGGCGCTCGTAAGGAGATCTTCACTGTCAAAGTACTTAATTCTGAAGAGCCTGACGAAGTTGCTTTTGGCGAAGAGGAGCAAGTCTATGCCGGTCCCATGGCCGTATTGATCAATTCAGGTTCGGCCAGCGCTTCAGAGATTGTTGCAGGCGCCTTGCAGTATTATAAACGTGCAGTTCTCGTTGGCGAAAGAACCTTCGGTAAAGGTTCTTTTCAAGAAGGAGAAATTTGGGAGAAAAACGAAAAAATCGCTATTTTTCAAACCAAGGGTTTTTATTATCTTCCGTCAGGAAAGACGCCGCAAATGGTGGGCTTAGAGCCAGATTTAAAGGTTGATTTTCAGGACCATTTTGCTCTGCGAGAAGAGGATCAGTTTTTAAACCCACTCAAGGCGGCGAATCAATTAACGACGAAGCCCGCTTTGGCAAAGTCGCAGAACGATTTGCTGCTTTGCCCGAGTTTGGAGAGTGATTTTTTAACCGCCGATGATCCTGAAATGAAAGAAGCGCACCGAGTTTTAAATTGTGCCGGGTTGGCAAGTCGAGGGCATCAATGATTCACACAGGGCTTTTTAAATATAAATTTATTCCCGCTCAAAAAAAATCAGATCGATTGATGATTGTTCTTCATGGAAAAGGAGATAGTCTGCGCCCGTTCCGTCACTTTGACGAGGAGCTCAATGTTCCTGAGCTGAACTACTTGCTTTTGAATGCGCCGAAAAAATTCTTGGACGGATATTCATGGTATGGTGACCCGCCCTACGAGCGAGAGGGCGTCGTCAAGATTCGAGAAAAGCTTTTACAGCTTTTAGTTGAGTTAGAAATGCAGGGCTGGAGAAGCGAGAACATTTTTCTGTTTGGCTTTTCGCAGGGGTGTTTGATTGGTGCTGATGTAGGAATGAACTATCCAAAACGTCTCGGTGGAATTGTTGGGATTAGTGGGTATTTCCATTTTTATCCACGTTGGCGAAGGCAGCTTTCTAAAGATGCCTTAAAGACCCCGTGGATGTTTACCCACGGCCGCAAAGACGATCTTTTGAAGATTGACGAAACCAAACATGGAGTTGAAAAACTTCGCGATGCCGGATTTAAAGTGGACTGGGTGGAGCTCGATAAGGACCATGTTCTTACTGACGAAGAGATGCCGGTTATTCGGCGCTGGGTTCGGGATCAACTTAAGGGCCTACATAAAAATTAAAAACGCCGAATCAGTCCGATGACAATTCCTTGAATGCTCACTTCATAAGGCGAGTACCACATGGATTGCATTTTTTCATTTGCAGGTCGAAGTTCGACCATAAGGTGATCGTGACTTCCTTGGGGGGGAGGGCGCAGGTAAAAACGCTTTACGGTGGCCTCGTCTTCGATAGTGGCGACGACAAGGTCACCATTCTTTGCGTTTGCCTGTTGTTGAACAAGCAAGGTGTCGCCATCCCAAATTCCCTCTTCGATCATAGACTCTCCCTGGACTATTAGGGCGAAGGTCTTGTGGGGGATTTTAACCATATAAGAAGGAACGGCGATAGATTCGTTGTGGTTCAAAGATTCAATTGGCTTACCGGCGGCGACTTTGCCGAAGAGAGGAAGAAGTAGGACCTCCTCATTGCTTTGGAGGAGCGGTGGCTGAGAAGGTCCTACCGATAGATCAGCGTGAGTCCGAAGCGAACTTGCGGACTGCAAAACTTGAATAGCTCTCTTTTGGTTCGAAGGGTTTTTGATATAGCCCTTGGCTGTGAGTTGCTTCAGATAGTTCTGGACCGAATTAAACGAAGCGAAGCCAAAGTGACTCTTAATCTCCTGATATGATGGAGAAATACCAGAACTTGTTTGGAAGTCCTGGATGAACTCTAAAACAGTCTTCTCTTTGACGCTCAAGGGGAGGGGCAATCTAGGGGACTGTTTCGACATTCTTAAAAACCTCTCGAATTACCAACTGAGTTACATATAATGTATATGTGTAACTTATGTGTAAATCAAGCGATTATATCAACAGTCCAGTCCAGGTATTAAACTCTGGACCTATGACTTGTGTAAGTTATGTAAATTTATTCAATTTCAGGAGTTGGGCAGTGCTGATGCGCCGAATCGCATGAGGCGATGCTCGGGTTCGCGACCTTTAGCTTATAGATGTCGACTTTGTTTGGGCTCAAGACGGAGCTGATGCTTCTTTTTTGTGGTGCAAGGCCCTTTGCGGCAAGTTGCTGGCTCTGCGTGACTGGTACAAGTGAGTAATTCTGAAATAGCAAAATTACGACCGGGTTGATCACCAGTAGCGCAACAAAGCTAAAGCTACCCTTTTCGAGCATGGAGTCCCTCCTTAGATAATTATTGTTATTGTTTATTATACGGAGAAAGGCGGCAGGACCTTAGTCTGAAAATACGGATTCTCGAAATGAGACGAAGAAAAATTCTTAATAAAAGATTCTCATCTTGTGGGTGAGCAATCTTTTGGCAATAATCAAAAAACAGATTTAAAAAGGATTTATGAGAATTGCCAGTACGTTTTTTCTGACCTTATTTTTTTGTTGGAATGCTTATGCAGAGGACGCTGGAGCGTCTCAGAAATGTGTCGAGGCGTTGTCGGCCTTTCCTGGAAAAGTCGATATCGCTCTTTTGCAGAAGGCTTGTGAAAAAACTCAGACAGACGAGGGCTGCTCCAGCGTTAGTGGCGAACCTATTTTTCATTATGAAAAAATAGCGACAGCCTCTGGTGCAAAAAAAATTCTCGTTTTCAGCCTGATCCACGGAGATGAAACGCCAGCTGGGGCGGTGGGGCGTTATTGGATGGAGCGTCTTGAAAGTATTGACCCGAGGAACTCTTGGCGGGTGATTCCGGTGCTGAATCCTGATGGGGTTAAGGCGAAGACGCGCACGAACGCAAATAACATCGATATCAATCGGAACTTTCCAACAAAGGATTGGGAGAAGTTGGCCCAGGTATATTGGAAGAAGCAAACAAGCTCCAATCCGCGTCGGTTTCCGGGCGATGCTGGCGGAAGTGAACCCGAAACAAAATGCGCCATAAAACATATTGAAGAATTTAAACCTGACTTTATTGTCTCGATTCACACTCCTCTTAAGGTGTTGGATTTCGATGGCCCGAAAGTGACCTTTCCAAAATATGATTATTTACCTTGGAAATCTTTGGGGCATTTTCCAGGAAGTTTGGGTCGGTACATGTGGTTTGAGAGGAGAACTCCGGTCTTAACCACGGAACTAAAAGAAGACCTTCCGGCAAGTTTATTGCCTCTTGAAAAACTTCAAGATGTCATCGGCACGCTTGTTAAAATTGAAATCAAGCCAAGACGTGCCGATCTATCACTTGCGGATTAGTGAATCAGATTGTTTTGCAGCGCCTGATGAATCGCCAAGTTGTGTTCTTGTTGGCTGACAACATTATCTTGAATCGCTTGAAGCTTTTTTAGGAGCATGTTTTTTGCGGCACGAATGGCGGCAAAAATATCTTTATCAACCCCTTCGGCGTTAATTTTAGCTCCACCCTCGTTAAGACTGATGGAAATCCTAAAATGAGAACGCAAATCGTCGAGGTCAAAATCTTTGCCTTCTGTCTCATATTGAAGCGTTAGTTTTGTGGGGTCTTTCGAGACGACTTCCACTACGGTTTCGGGGGTTATATAGGGCTCAAACTCAGAGATTTGCTGGTAAATATAGGACTTTACCTCGGGACTGTCCTCCGTCAGGGCTATCGCGGGCTTCAGAAGATTCGCCATGGGATCCTCCTTAGTCAGTTACGAGCGTTTCTTATATTGTAACATGTGTTTAAAAATATTCAGGTCAAGGACTGCCAAAATAAAAAAAATTATTGAAATGAAATGTATTTGATTTAAAATCCCGTTTTGAGACTTGTTTACATAACCTTTGTCTTAAGGCGAGAACTCGCTTATGGCTGAAAGTCCAGGCCCGTTAGTTAAGATCGAACGATCACTTGAAAAATCATGGCTTAGCAAGCTAGAGCCTGAGTTTGACAAGGCATACATGAAAAAGCTCCGGGCTTTTCTGAAACAACAACAAGAAGAAAAGAAAATTATTTACCCCAAAGGGGATGAGTATTTTGCAGCCCTCAATTTAACACCACTCGATAAGGTGAAAGTGGTTATTTTTGGCCAGGATCCCTATCACGGGCCAGGCCAAGCGCATGGTCTTAGTTTTTCAGTTCGAAATGGAGTGCGGTTGCCTCCTTCACTGCAAAATATTTTTAAGGAGCTCAAGGAGGACTTGGGAGTCCCCATTCATAGCGATGGGGACTTAACTCACTGGGCTCAGCAGGGCGTTCTGCTTTTGAACGCGGTTTTGACTGTTGAGGATGGCAGAGCGGCGGCTCACCAGGGGCAGGGTTGGGAGCTCTTTACGGACAAAGTCGTCGAAACTCTGAATAAAAATCGCAAAAATATAGTTTATATATTGTGGGGTAGTTACGCTCAAAAAAAAGGAGCGTTTGTAAGCCGTGAAGACAATTTAGTGATAGAGTCCCCCCATCCATCGCCGCTGTCTTCTTACCGGGGGTTTTTCGGTTCTAAGCCCTTTTCACGGGCCAACGAGTATCTTCGTCAGCATGGTATTGACGAGATTGATTGGTCG
>JAMIQD010000192.1:0-9080 GCA_035914755.1 Pseudobdellovibrionaceae bacterium
TCTGACTCTCTCGCTTTTTACCTTCACAAGATGATCATGCCCGTAAAGCTGAGCGCTTTTTACGAGAGGGGAGTCGTCACGGCTTCCTGGCTCGAGTATGGAGTGGCGGCGGCGTTGGTGTTGGGGATTATTCGACTATCATATAAAAATCGAACGATAAAAATGACGGCTGTTGTGGGCGGACTTTTTTTTCTGATCACAATCTTTCCTGTTCTTCAGATTATTCCCTTTGGAAATGACTTTGTTTTCGCCGATCGATTTATGTACTTACCAAGTCTTGGCTTGTTTTTTCTTATTGCTGTAATTTGCGACGAAACTTTCGAAAAACGCGCGTCCTGGGCAAAGCTTAGTGGTCGGCTGGTCCTCGTAGCTGTTTTCATGATTTGTGCAGGCCTTACCTTTCAGCGCAATAAAGCCTGGGCGAGCTCTCAAACGCTCTGGGAGGATGAGGTCGCTAAATACCCAACGAGCTCAATTGCGCGAAATAATCTTGGGAGCCTATATTTAGATCAGGGTAAGTACCCTTTGGCCCTTTCAGAACTCAACGCCTCAGTTAACTTGAGGCCCAGCTATATTGACCCCCATATTAATCTTGGACTTGCTTATATGGATCTCAACAATCTGCCGGAGGCGCGAAGGTACATGGAAAAGGCTCTTTCGATAGATGCAAAATCACCTCGCGCAAATTTGAACTTAGGTGTGATTGTCGAAAAGCAAGGGGACTATGACAAAGCTCTGCAGCACTACCAAGCCGCAGTTACTTATGATCCTGAGCTCAGTATTGCCTGGCACAATCTAGGCGTAATCTATTACCGAAAGAAAAATATGGATAAGGCTCTAGAAATTTTCCGTCACACCATTACTGTCAATCCGGATTTGGCCGAAACTTATCATAATATGGGAGTGGTCTATTCAGAGCTTGGCCAATACGAAATGGCAATTGGCTTTTTTCAAAAGGCAACAACGATAGACCCCTTGTACATTGAGCCTCACCTTCAAATGCTACAAATATATCAAAAGCAGCAAAGACCAGAACAGATTGCAAAAGAAATCGAGTTGATTAAAAGTATCCAAGAAGGTGTTAAGAATTCTACTCAACCAGGGCCCCGTCCTCGCCGTATAAAGTAATATGACTGAAGAAAAATCACCCCCAAAAAACACTCTGGCACAATTTATTCGGGCCTTTCTAGTGCCAACACTTATCGGAAAGTTATTTATTCTCTATTTTGGACTCAACTATTCAGAGTATCCGGGAGAGGGATATGGAATCGGGCTCGTGATATCGATTTTATATACCGTGATGATGCTGATGCTATTTTTATGGAAATACCGCCACCACGAAGATCTATAGTGGCGGTATTTTAATTCAATTTAGACGTATTGTTTTGCAAGTTCTACGAACGTGCGGATCATGACTCCGCTGGCGCCCTTTTTTGGGCAATAGTTGAGGCGATTTCCGACGGCCCAACCGGTGCCAGCAATGTCAAAGTGCGCCCACGGAATATTCTCCCCTATAAATTGCTCTAAGAAGGCCGCAGCAGTAGCACTTCCGGCGCCTTTACCCGCAGAAATATTAGAAAGGTCGGCCCAAGTGCCCTTCATATCTTTAACGTGGTGATCAACGAGAGGCATATTCCAGACTAATTCGCCAGAGCTGCTAGCGGCCTTTTCAACTTTTGTTTTTAGTTGAGAATTGCGAGTGAAATAACCGGTATGAATATTGCCAAGAGCCACAACCATTGCTCCGGTCAAGGTCGCGGCATCAACGATCATCTGTGGGCTTTGTTCAGAGGCATAAGAGAGGGCATCAGCTAAAATCAAGCGCCCTTCTGCATCCGTATTGTTGACCTCAAAGGTTTTTCCGTTGCGCGCAGTGTGCACGTCGCCTGGTTTCGTCGCTGAGGAGCCGGCTAAGTTTTCAGTCGAAGGAACAAGTCCGATGACATTGACTTTCAACTTGAGTTTGGCAATAGCCAAAATCGTACCAATAACATTTGCTCCGCCGCACATGTCGAACTTCATTTCTTCCATGCCGGCAGAAGGCTTAATGCTGATGCCGCCGCAGTCGAAAGTCAGACCTTTGCCGACAAAAATCACTGGCTTTTTGGTTTTTGCAGCTCCGTTATATTCCATAATAATAAAGCGAGGCTCTTGAGAGGATCCATTAGATACTCCGAGCAATCCCCCCATCTTTTCTTTTTTAATACGGGCCTTGTCCCAAACAGTCACTTTAACGCCGCTTCCTTTTGCTGCTTCGACGGCGGTTTCCGCAAGAATTGTTGGTGTCATGAGATTGCCGGGCAAATCACCAAGGCGCCGCGAAAAATTTACGCAGGAAGAAAGTGCTACGCCCTCAGTAAAGGCGGCCTTAAAGGCCTTGTCTGCGGCCTTAGCCACGACATGAATTTTAAGCTCCTCTTCTTTTTTTGCGGGGGTCGCGCTTTTTAATTCGTCCATTGAATAAGAGGCAAGGCCTAATCCTTCGGCGACAGCTTTAGCAAAGGGACCCGCATCCTTTTTGTTGGCAGTGACTCCGTCAAAGTGGACAGCCGCCTCTTTGACTCCAGAGTTTTTAATGCCATCATGAGCAGAGGCGAGCGCTTGACGAATGGTCTCGTGATCGACATCAGATTCTTTTCCTAGGCCGACAACCAAAACATGTCGAAAATTTTTGTAGTTGAGTTCGCGGAACAAAACCGCTTCAGAGAGTTTGCCGGTCACCATTTTATCTTCAATGGCGAGTCCGAGTTTTTTGTTGAGTTCGGCGTGAGTGATTTTTGCTGGTTTATCTTTTTGAGACGAGGCTTTTGAGAACACGACCAACATCGGGCAGGTCAGGGTTTCGATATCTTTATGAATTAGATCAAATAACATAAAAGGTCCTTTCAGCAACAGCTTAGCGTGACGCGTTAGGCGACTAAAAAACAACATTTAAATGACTAACATAAAGCCACCCTTGGTCCAACCATTTTTAATAAAGTCCTATGGGATAATACCGATAGATAGGGGGGATTGCTTTAACCATCAACAGGAGACCACTGTGCCACTCATTCCTTACGTAATTGAGCAGAGTTCCAAAGGCGAGAGAAGTTATGACATTTACTCCCGTCTTTTAAAGGATCGAATTGTTATTCTCGGGACCCAGGTTACAGACGAGGTCGCGAACGCGATCATTGCGCAGTTTTTATTTTTAGAGGTCGATAATCCAGAAAAAGATATTCATCTTTACATCAACTCGCCTGGCGGAAGTGTTTCTGCCGGTCTTGCCATTTACGACATGATGCAATTTGTGAAGTGCGACGTGGCAACATATTGCATGGGTATGGCCGCGAGCATGGGTTCTTTGCTATTAACGGCGGGCGCAAAGGGTAAGCGTTATAGTTTGCCAAACACGCGCATTATGATCCATCAGCCGCTTCTATCGGGCGGCGGGCTTTCGGGACAAGTGACGGATATCGAAATTCATGCGAAGGAATTGATACGAACTAAAGAAAAACTAACTAAGATATATGAAGATCATACTGGACAAAAGTATGATACTCTTCACTCATTGATGGAGAGAGATCACTTCTTGGATCCTCTACAGGCTAAAGAGTTGGGGTTGATTGATACGGTTGTTGAATCTCGTAAGGCAAAAAAAGGATAATCGATGAGTACCAAAGACGCTGGCACGCTGAAATGTAGTTTTTGTGGCAAAGGCCAAAAAGAAGTAAAAAAATTGATCGCTGGTCCAGGAGTGTACATTTGCGATGAGTGTATTGATCTTTGCAATGACATTATTGACGAGGAAAAAGAGCGAGAGACGTCGGTTAAGGGCACCTTCAAGGTACCTAAGCCGCATGATATTAAGACCTACTTGGACGACTATGTTATTGGTCAGCTAAAGGCGAAGAAGGCTTTGGCCGTTGCGGTCCACAATCACTACAAGAGAATTAATGCTCTCGGAAGCGGCAAAAAGGCCGCTGATGTTGAGTTGCAAAAGTCTAACATTTTGCTGATTGGACCAACAGGCTCAGGCAAGACTTTGCTTGCGCAAACTATTGCTAAAATTTTAAATGTTCCATTTGCGATGGCAGACGCGACAACACTGACTGAGGCGGGATATGTAGGGGAGGACGTTGAAAACGTTGTTCTCAATCTTCTTCAGTCCGCTGATTATGATGTTGAGAAGGCGCAAAAGGGTGTCATTTACATTGATGAGATTGATAAAATCTCTCGTAAATCCGAAAACCCATCGATCACACGCGATGTGAGCGGTGAGGGCGTGCAGCAAGCGTTATTAAAAATCCTTGAGGGAACTGTCGCGAATCTACCACCAAAAGGTGGGCGAAAGCACCCTCAGCAAGAGTTTATTCAGGTTGATACGACAAACATTTTGTTTATCGTTGGCGGAGCTTTTGTTGGTTTAGATAAAGTCATTGAAAACCGGACGACGAACAAAACAATGGGTATTGGTGCGGACATTCGTGTCGCTAGCGAAAAGGATGTTGCCGCCGAAAACATTCTACAGAAAGTCGAGCCGGATGATCTATCAAAGTTTGGCTTAATCCCCGAGTTTATAGGCCGTTTGCCCGTGATTGCAGTTTTGGATCCACTTGAAGAGTCTGCACTAATGGACATTCTCGTTCAGCCCAAAAATGCCGTTACTAAGCAATACCAAAAGCTTTTTGGCTTCGAAGGTGTTGAGCTCAAGTTTACTGAAAAGGCACTCAAGGCAATTGCGCAAATGGCTTTAAAGCGTAAAACCGGAGCGCGCGGTCTTCGCAGCGTAATCGAGACTGCGATGATGGATATCATGTTCGATCTGCCCTCAAAGCCAAACGTCAAAGAGTGTATTATTGACGACCGGGTGATCAATGAGGGACAGCCTCCGAAGCTGGTCTATAAGACGGAAGACGAGATGAGCAATGAGGCCACCAAATCAGAAAGTGATCCAGCCGAGAGCGCCTAGTTAAGTATTAAATGTCAAATCCAGAAAAAAACCCGGATCAATTTCCGGGTTTTTTCATAAATCATTAGAAAATCTTATCCCGCCCCTAAAAAATTTGTCCTTTGACGTCTTTTGCCTAATAGATTCGCATCAATAAAATTTTATCCCCACTAATTTACTTCCCACAAAGCATACCCATATTTATACTGTAAGAGAGCTGGGGGGTTTTAAGGATTTTAACCTGCCGTTCGTCCTCCTGGGTCTATTATCGTAGGCTTTGGGGGAACCAATAACCACAGGGAGGGTCTAAATGAGTGAGAGTACCAAGGTCCAACAACTACCGCTTTTGCCTCTGAGAGATCTCATCATTTTTCCGCACATGATGATGCCTTTGTTTGTCGGTCGCGATAAGAGTATTAATGCTCTTGAAGAGGCCATGAGCAAGCAGACCGACATCGTTCTTGCGGCCCAAAAAGATGCAAAGACCAACAACCCTGAGCCCAAGGATATTTATCAAATTGGGACGATTGCAACGATCATTCAGCTGCTAAGAATCCCGGACGGAACTGTTAAGGTTCTTGTCGAGGGGAAGCGTCGTGTGCGCATCAAGAACTTTATCCCTAATGAGAACTTCTTTCAGGTTCAGTGTGAGGAGATTCCAGAAGAGGCTGATAGTCCAGTGGAGGCAGCAGCTCTGGTTCGTTCTGTTAAGACGACATTTGAAACATACGTGAAGCTGAACAAGAGAATTCCGCCAGAAATCTTAATGCGAGTTTCAACGATTGAGAGTCCCGGGGAGTTGGCTGATATTATCGTTGCACAGCTGAATCTAAAATTAGAAGACAAGCAAAAGGTTCTCGAAATTTCAGATCCCTCAAAGCGCCTTGAGCACCTGCTGAATCTTATGACTGGAGAAATTGAAATTCTTGAAGTTGAAAAGAAGATTCGCACGCGCGTTAAAAAACAGATGGAGCGATCTCAAAAGGAATACTATTTGAATGAGCAAATGCAGGCTATTCAGAAGGAGCTTGGAGAGAAAGACGACTATCAAGCCGAGCTGCAGGATCTCGAGATTAAGGCCAAGGCGAAAAAGATGAGTCAAGAGGCTAAGGACAAGGTTCTTAAAGAGATTAAAAAACTCAAGATGATGTCACCGATGTCAGCTGAGGCAACAGTTGTAAGGAACTACATCGATTGGATGTTGTCTTTGCCATGGGCTGATTACAGTGAAGAAAAGCATGATATCAAAAATGCGCAGAGAATTCTTGATGATGACCACTGGGGTCTTGAAAAAGTAAAAGAGAGAATTCTTGAGTATTTGGCGGTTCTTTCGATTTCAAAAAACATGAAGGGCCCCATTTTGTGCCTCGTCGGACCTCCGGGGGTTGGCAAAACATCACTTGCTAGGTCTATCGCAGAGTCTTTGAATCGTTCGTTTGCACGAATTTCTTTGGGCGGCGTTCGAGATGAGGCTGAAATTCGCGGTCACAGAAAGACTTATGTGGGAGCGATGCCGGGCAAAATTCTGCAGGCTCTGCGCAAGGTCGATAAGGGAAATCCTTTGGTCCTGCTTGATGAAATTGACAAGATGGCGTCTGATTTCCGCGGAGATCCGGCAGCAGCAATGCTTGAGGTTTTGGATCCAGAGCAAAATTCGACCTTCCAAGATCACTACCTTGAAGTGGAGTACGATCTTTCGAAGGTGATGTTTATCGCAACGGCAAACTCATTGCACACTGTTCCTCGGCCCCTTTTGGATCGCATGGAGATCATTGGTCTTGAGGGCTATATTGAGCAAGAAAAGTTCCACATTGCAAAAAACTATCTTGTTCCAAAGCAGATCGAAAACCATGGCTTGAAAGACTACAAGGTCTCGATTCCAGAAAAAACGATCCGCGACGTTATTCGCTTTTACACTAAAGAGGCGGGGGTGCGAAATTTAGAGCGCCAGTTTGCCAATGTTTGTCGTAAGGTCGCGAAAGACATAGTAATGTCCCAAGCGGTTGCGGACATGAAAGAAACTGGAAGCAAGAAGTCCTCAAAAAAGCCTGCAAAAAGTGCAGGGGGCAAGAAAGAAGGATATGTTGTTACTCCGCAGAAACTGGTGGAGTTGCTGGGCCCACATAAGTATCGATTCGGTAAAATCGAAGAAGAAAATGAGATTGGTCTTACCAATGGGATGGCGTGGACCGAGGTTGGAGGCGACTTGTTGGCAGTAGAAGCCAGCGTCGTTCCCGGAAAAGGCAAGTTTACGATCACGGGCCAATTGGGCGATGTGATGAAAGAGTCTTGCTCTGCAGCCATGAGTTATGTGCGCTCGAGAGGCCCTCTCTTTGGCTTGGACAAAGATTACTTCTCAAACATTGATGTGCATATTCATCTTCCTGAGGGAGCTGTTCCTAAAGACGGCCCATCTGCGGGGATCGCGCTAACGACCAGTATCGTGTCTTCGATCATGAAGATCCCTGTAAAAAGAACCGTGGCAATGACTGGAGAGATTTCTTTGCGGGGCCGGGTTCTAGCGATTGGCGGCCTTAAAGAGAAGATTTTGGCGGCCCATCGCGGGGGGATCAAGATGATTATCTGCCCTAAAGAGAACGAAAAGGACCTTAAGGACATTCCTAAAGAAGTTATGAAGGAGTTAAAGGTCATTCTTGTAGACCACGTTGACCAAGTTTTGATTAATGCGCTGGACATCAAGAATCCTAAGGAGCTCTTTAAAATTCAGAAGGAAACGGATTACGGCATCAAGGCACAGTACACGGGACAGTCTTTGCATCACCACTAAGGATGATCAAAAATTAGGCAATTACAATAGGGGGGCTCAGTGGGCCCCCTTTTTATTGATAAAATGCTTGAATTTAAGGCAACGCTGGAAGTCACTCCATTGACCTTGTGTTAAGAATCTGTCAGAACGGTGTCCTACATTTCGTGTTTTGCTTTAATTCCGGGGCTCCAAAGATGGCAACATCAGTTGATCGCACATTCGAAGTCGGCAAACTTTACTGCGACCGCGGTGATTTTAAGGCGGCTTTGGTTCATCTCAAGGAAGCGGCTCAGGGTTACTTTTCTGACAAGAATTTTTCGGACTACCTCAAGTCCATTAATCTGATTCTTAGAATTTATTCCGAGATGGAGCGTTTTGAAGAAATTCATCAGATGAAAGAAAAGCTGCAGGATTTGGTTCTTAAAGAGGGTTTTGAACTGAACTCAAAGACATATTACACTCTTGCGGTCTGCGCGGCCTTCAAAGATCAAAACGAGACAGCGTTGGATTATCTGCAAAAGGCTTTATCTATTGCCCTCGCGAACGACAATAAAGAGGACATCTGTCATGCAATCTTTGGCTTGGCAGCGGTTTACTCGCGGCCAAATATTGGGCGCTATGCGGACGCACTAAAAGAAATTTACAATCTAGAAGTGTTTTTCCAAGTTTATAAAATGCCTGAGCTTCGTATTTCATCTCAGATGTTAAACGCAGATATACTGCGTGAACTGAAGAAGTATGATGAGGCGATTGAAGTTCTTTGGCGTGCTTATGATCAAATCAAGGCGACTAAAAATCTAACCGTGATTGTGAATCTCCAGCTTATGTTGGGTCGCAGTTATCTTGAAATGGGCGACAAGGATCTTGCTCGCTTGTATTTGGGACTTGCAAAGAGATCTGTGGATCCAGAAAACATGATTCGTCTTTCAAATCGCATAGAGCGCTGTCTCGTTCAGCTTGGCGGGGAGCCTCAGAACAGCTTCGATCTTGTTTTCGATGAGCATAATCATTCGGTGGTTGAGCGAAAATTGGGTCGCATTGATTTTAAGAACCAGTTCATTCTTTTGGATTTGCTGCGTCTGTTTATGCAAAATCAAGGCGTGGTCTATTCTAAAGAGTATCTAGTAGAAAATGTCTGGAGACAGGCTTACGATCCAGCAATTCATGACAACAAAATATATGTGACTATTAAGCGCTTACGAAAATTAATTGAGCCAGACTATGAGAAGCCCAAGTATATTTTCCGAGCAAAAAATGGTTATTACATGAACAAGGGTGCTAGGGTGTCCATTGAACACTAGTGAGAAGAGGGGCTCCTAATGGTTCGTACATATAAGCTACTTCAAGCGCTATTACTTTTGGCAGGTATTATACTGTCGAGCA
>JAMIQD010000193.1:0-18385 GCA_035914755.1 Pseudobdellovibrionaceae bacterium
ATCATACGCAGAATTATTAAAACCGTAGGCATCAAAGTCGAAACTGGCTGGCTGCCAAACATTCGCAAAGCCTTTAAATATAAACGGAGAAATCTGGTGGTCAATATAGGTAAAGCCCGCAAACTGTGCGACTTTACCTACTATACGTATTCCCTTTACAGTAAGGCCAGATGGGTTGGCGGCGGTTAAAATATCAATGCCCAAGACCCGCAAAGCCTGTCCAGATTTAGAAGCAATGACTTTAGCCAACTCATTTTTTGAAGCCCAAGAGACTAGATTTCTTCCCTTTATTTCGGCAACTTGAGCCATTTCTGTCGAAACCAAAAGAGAAATAATCTGCGGTATGTACTGCTGGGCTTTAGCATTTAAAGTCCACTGCTCAAGAGCGCCATCACAAATGACAAGACGATCTGCTTTTTGCTTTTGATCTTTAGCGAAAATGACCTTTGCACACTCTTTCATTGTCGTTAGCACGTCGGCCGTCAAAGACGATGCAATAGATCCCGCGGACATTCCTAAATAGCTTATTCGACGAAATGCCTGTGCTTTAGCAAGAGGATCAACGGTTTTGACACCCTTTTTTAAAAAATCCGTGGTGTAGCCATTAGCTGCCATAAACATATAAAATGACAAGTGACCAATGGGATCCTTTAAAGACTCAAGATGTGCCTGCAGCGCGCTTGGATTCTCAGAATAGTCGACAATTAGAGCCTCAATTTGAACAGCAGCAATTGCCACAAAGAAAGCGGCAGACTCTTTTGTAAAGCGCGTAAGAGTCACATTCTTTGTATGTCCCTTCGCTTCTTCTGCTCCTGCGATTTCTAAGCTTTGACGTAACTTATTGAAATACTGATTAAGATCCTCATTAGAAGATTCTTTCGTTGGCATAATTGGAATAAGAGGCGCCTCTTGGGCAGCGCCCAAAGAACCCGAAAATATCGATAAAATTAGGCACATCAAGATGTGTCTCATTTTCATACGGTGACTCCTCACTTAGATATAAAAGCAAGGAGCGTGCGTGTAAAAACGAATATGAGAGATTTGGTCCCGCACTACAGTATCAGGGCCAAAAGCGTCTTGACAGCTGTTAAGGATTTTAACAGCTCAGGATGCGCGCTCAATTTCTGTGACATCGTGCCTGTGCAAAAAACTAGTCTTGAGTAGCAAGAAGGATTTCGATCCGGCGATTTTTCTGCCTGTTTTGTTCCGTATCATTTGGCGCAATGGGCTTTTGATCTGCATAAGAAATTGCTGCAAGCCGTTTTGGGTCTATGTTTTGGTACTTAACTAAATATTGCACCACACTTGACGCTCTTAGGCTGCCAAGGTCCCAATTGCTTCTAACTAGGTCAGACTCGATTGGAAGATTATCCGTATGACCTTCAATAATTACTCTCTTGTTAGTCATCTCTAAAAGGCCAGCCAATTGATTAAGCGTCGCTAATGCGGATTTTTTTAGTTTGTAGTCACCAGGATTAAAAAATGCTGATGCAGCTAGGGAGACGCGAACCCCAACAGCATCATGGTGAACCTCGAGTCCGAACTCTTTGGCTTCCGCCTTATCTATTTTTTTGGCTAGATAACGGGTCGCGAAGTCCGCCGCTTCTCCGGGGCTTCCCTTCTGCGGAAAGCTGTCGGGCCCCTGATTTCCTTGAATATACTCTGCTATGACCGCCCCCGCATCAGGGAGTGGGCTCTGCGTTTTTTCGTTTGAAGAGAGCTTTAGGTTAACGCGGACCGAGTTCTCAAACTCTTTTTGTTTTTCGATATTGTTTGTCGAAGTTGCGTACATAACCACAAAAAAAGCAAAAAGCAGAGTGATAAAGTCAGCATAAGAAACCAGCCATCTTTCATGATTTTCATGCTCTTCATGACGCTTCCTCATCGAACCTCTTCAACCAAGGCCTTCATTTTTTGATCAATTAGTAATGGATTTAAATTTGAATTAATTAAAAGGCCACCCTCAAGAAGAGCTCTTTTTTCTCTAATTTTCTGTGCAATATTCTTTTTTATTTTGTTGCTGAGGGGAAGAAAAAGCAAGTTTGCAAAGCCAACACCGTAAATTGTCGCAACAAAGGCCACTGCAATACCTGCACCTAGCTTGCTCGTGTCAGAGAGATTTCCCATAACGTGAATCAGACCGAGCACGGCTCCTAGAATGCCGATCGTCGGCGCAAAACCTCCAGCATCTGACCAAATTCTTGCTGCTGAAAATAAGTCCTGTTCTTCAGAGTCAATTTTTGCTTCAAAAATTTCTTTCAGCAACGCGGGGTCTGTCCCGTCAACAACGCTTTTTAAGAAATCTTTGATAAATGAATCTGAGGCCTTAGGAATCTGCGGCTCAAGCGCCACTATGCTTTCTTTTCTCGCCGTTCGAGCATAATCTACCATTTCGGTTATTTTATACCTAATGTCGCTATCTTTCTGCCCAAAAGCTTCCGCGGCGAGACGAAATCCTCTTTTTATGTCTTTTGAGGTATTTGAAACCAGCACGGCGCCAAATGTTCCCGTCAAAACTATCAATGCCGCGGTTCCTTGCACCAACGAGCCGAACTCGCCACCATCGATGGTGTTTGCAAGCAAAATCCCGCCAAAGCCGATGAGTAAACCTGTCCAAGTCGCTTTATCCATAAGTTCCCTTATCTTGCCACAGACCCCTGACAATGGCACGGCTATGCTGAATGTTCCTAGACTTTCAACGGACGAAATTCTATTTTTAACAAGATGGATTCTATTCAAAGCCTGGACAAAGGCCTTCTCAATTTGATCAATGTAGTTTGGACTCATCCATGGCTAGATGTGTTTTTTCCTGCAATTACTGACCTACATAAAGTTCTTTGGTTTCAAATACTCGTTGTTATCCTGATGCTTGGTCTCTTTATTCAAAAATTCAAAAAACAGGCTTTTTTTGTATTTCTATGTCTCCTCATCGCGCTTAGCTTTTCGGACCTAATTGGAAACCATGCTTTCAAAAAAGTTTTCGAGCGACCACGTCCCGGCGATGTCCCGAACAACACCGTTATTGTTCGTTCGCCTTATGGTGGATATAGTTTTGTTTCGAATCACACGACAAATATGTTTTGTTTAGCCAAATTTACAGGAGATATGATTCCTCAATTGCGACTTCCACTTTATGCAGTTGCGATCCTTACCGGCTATAGTCGTGTCTACAACGGCGTTCACTACCCGACAGATGTTTTTTCTGGCGGCATACTTGGGTATGCTATCGGCCTGATTTTTAGTAGTCTTTGCAAATACGCGCTTCAACACTTTAGAAAGAGATTAAAACGATGAAAGTTCTAGTTACCGGAGCAAATGGCTTTTTGGGAAGCTGGCTTACGCGTGCACTCGCAAATGCAGATCACGAAGTTTTTGCCCTTGTCAGAGAAGGAAGCGATCTCTCGGAACTTCAGGGCGTTTCTTGCCACTATCTGTACGGCGACGTCACAGATCTCGAAAGCCTCTACAAGTCTTTCGTTGGCATGGATGCTGTTTTTCATCTTGCGGGCCTTGTTGCTTACAAAAAATCGGATAGAAAGAAAATGGAGTCTGTGAATGTCGGCGGAACGGCGAATGTGATTGCTGCTTGCTTATCGAAAAATGTTAAACGTCTTATTTATGTATCCTCCGTCACCGCGATTGGCGCCTCTTTTGGGCCCAACGCGATTCTTAACGAAGAGTCTCCCTATAATATCCAAAACCTCGATCTCGGCTACTTTGAGACAAAACATAAAGCTGAAATCCTCGTAAAACAGGCCTGCGTTAAAAACAATCTTGATTGTGTAATCTTAAATCCAAGCACCATCTATGGCCCAGGAGATGCAAAAAAAAGTAGCCGAAATACCCAGGTTAAAGTGGCCCAAGGAAAATTTAAATTTTATACCTCGGGAGGCGTAAGCATCGTCGCCATAGAGGATGTGGTCACGGCTATAATAAGCGCTTGGAGGGTTGGTCGTACTGGCGAAAGGTATATTTTATCCGGCGAAAATATTAGCATCCAAAATCTTTTTGAAATAATAGCTACAGAAGCCGGCGTTCCATCGCCAAAAATTAAAATACCAAACTTTGTGCTGTTTGCACTTGGTAGGGCCGGAGACGCCCTTGAGCGCTTCGGCTTCAAGAGTTCACTCAGCACTGAAAATGCGTGGACTGCCACCATGTACCATTGGTTTGACAATTCTAAAGCCAAAAAAGAACTAGGATTTCGGCCGCGGCCCGCCCGTGATGCTATTAAAGGCAGTGTCCTTTGGATGAAAAATAATGGGCTCTTAAGCGCCCGATGAAAAATCTCAAAATATTCGGAATCATTGTTAGTCTGATCTTTACTGTGGTGGCCGCCACGGCAGCATTTATCTTTTCAAAAATTCCGTCCGAGAATGAAATTCGTGGTTGCTTAGTCACTTCGATGTTTCAGGTTAATCTTTGCCCAGGGACAAAAGATTATGTCCCTCTGAAGTCCATTTCGCCCTATTTAAAAAAAGCTATTGTCTTAACCGAAGACTCAGGGTTTTGGGAGCACGATGGTTTTGATTGGAAATCCATCGAAGAAAATGCAAAAAAGAACTTGGAGTCGAAAACCTATTCAAAAGGGGGGTCAACAATTTCGCAACAGCTTGCAAAAAATATGTTTCTTTATAAAGATAAAACCTTGCTGCGCAAAGGCCTCGAAGCCTTAATTACTCAAAAAATTGAAAAAACTTTAGAAAAAAAAGAAATTCTCGAAAGATATCTAAATGTCGTAGAGTTTGGAAAAGATATCTATGGGGTAAAACAGGCATCAACATTCTACTTTAAAAAATCGCCTGCAGAGTTAGATGTCGTCGAGTCCGCTTTTTTGGCTATGGTACTTCCAAATCCACAAAAATATTCGCAGTCATATTTTAGAAAAGAGCTGACACCGTTTGCCCATAAGCGGCTAAAAAAAATTGTCAGTGATATGTATCAATACAACCGAATTAACGAAGAGGAGTTCGACTTTTCTATCAGAAAAATCGACGCGTTTTTCGCTCAATCGCTTGATCTTGATTCGACGATTGATGACGCCATTGAAGATATCGAAAGCTCTTTAACGAAAAGCCCGCCCGCTTCGTTAGACGAGTTAGAAAACTTAGACTCAACCGAAGACTCTGACTTTTAGTTCTACTTTAAAAGTCTGGTGCGTATTCTATAGATCGCGATATTAGTTGTGATCAGGCACGCTATAACTAAAATAAACAAATGAATTGATACCGTTACACTCCACCCGTCTCTCAAAACTCCCCGCACCGCCTGCACAGCATGAGTTAAAGGAAGCAGATATGCTGCGTATTTGAGCTCGTCTGGAAGCTGCTCAATCGGAAAATATGTTCCGCTCAAAAGCGACATGGGAACAATAAATCCCGACGTCGAATAAATAAAGGAATCGTAGTTCCGGGCGAGCGAAGTCATAATCATCGCAAGAGCGGCAAAGAGCCAGCAGACAACAAATAGTATCCCAAGCGCAAAGGCAATGTTCCAAGACTCAGTCAGGCCGAAAATTGTGGCAACAAGCGCCACGCCGCCCACGCTAATGTAGCCTTTTGTCGCTGACCACAAAAGCTCGCCAAAGGCGATTTCGTCGGGCCCTACTCTTGTCAGCATAATCGTTGCATAAGTTCGCTGATGTGTCAGCTTCGTAAAGCCACCATAAGTTCCCTCAAAAAAGGCAACCATCATTCCAGTTGAGCACAACAAAGCTGGGTAAAAAAAGTCCACATATGGCTGACCCTTGATGTTGCTAACAAATGCCCCTAGACCGAAGCCGATTGCCCCAAGGTACATTAAGGGTTCGAGAAGCACCCAAAAAAGAGACACCGTCCAAGTTTTTCGGAAATACAAAAAGTTGCGCCGCCATACAGGAATAAAGCCACGGCTTATTTTCGGCGGAAGAAATAAATCTCGCAATCTCATTACTCATCCCTCAGCTGATGCCCGGCAAGCTTTAAGAAGACATCGTTGAGCGTAGGCCTGCGAATAAAAATTTTATCGCTTGCGATCAGCTCGATAGCTTTTCGTCCATCTTGTGTTGGCGTAATAAGAATCATGACCGTGTCTTGAATGACTTGATATGCATAATTATGATCTCGAAGCCTGCCCAAATAGTAATTCAGATCGACGGAGTTCGTCTCAAACTCAACTACTTCGACTCCGATATGCTCCAAGATTAGGTCATCGGGTCTACCGATGGATAATATTTTTCCTTGATCAACAATGGCAACGCGATCGCAAAGCCGCTCGGCCTCTTCCATGTAGTGGGTGGTAAGAATGACCGTGGAGTTTTCGCTTTTCATATGCTTAATAAAATCCCAAATCCAAAAACGCGCCTGAGGATCGAGACCTGTTGTGGGCTCATCTAAAAACAGAAGCTCAGGACTATTTATCAGCCCTCGCGCAATCGCCAAGCGTCGCCGCATTCCGCCGCTAAGGGTATCAACCGAGCGCTCTGCACATTCTTCTAATTTCATCAGTCGCAATAATGACTGGGCTTTTTCTGAAGCCGCCTTGTGCGGGATTTCATGATAGCCGGCATAGATAATAAGATTTTCGATTACACTAAAGTCAGGATCTAACCCATCCTCTTGAGGGACCACCCCAATGCGGGATTTAATCTCTCGGTAATTTTTTTTGACGTTCAAACCAAGAACGTAAAGCTCGCCGCTAGTAACTAGAGCGCTACAATACATCATCTTCATGGTTGTAGACTTGCCGGCTCCATTGGGGCCTAGTAAGCCGAAGCACTCCCCTTTGGGAATTTCTAGATTGATGCCGTTGACGACATAGGTCTCATCATACTTTTTTTTGAGATCTTTTAGTTCAACGGCAATCTTTTGGCTCATTACTCTCGTTATTCTTTCGCTGCTCTAGCACGAGCATTTGGACTGAGTTCTCGGCACCGCAACCGAATATTTTTCGGCGTCACTTCGATCAGCTCAGAATCCTTAATCCACTCCATTGCCATTTCTAATGTCATTGGGCGAACTGGAACTAAGCGGATAGCCTCATCAGAACCCGAGGCGCGGACGTTGGTCAACTTTTTCTCGCGGGTAATGTTGACCTCAAGGTCATTTTCTTTAGCATGCTCTCCTACGATCATGCCCTCATAAACATCCTGACCATGATTCACATACATAACCCCACGCTCTTGGAGGTTCCAAATAGCATAGGCTGTCGCCTGACCTTTTCGGTCAGAAATCATAGCGCCGTTCATGCGATGCTCAATTTCGCCTTTGAAGCCGTCCCATCCATCAAATTGTGTGTTCAAAAGACCGGTACCACGAGTGTCTGTCAAGAAGGTAGAGCGATATCCAATAAGGCCGCGAGAAGGAATTCGGAACTCAAGACGAGTTCGGCCTGAGCCTTTTTGTACCATATTTGTCATCACGCCTTTGCGTTTTCCGAGCTTCTCAGTTACTGCGCCGACAAACTGATCTTCGATGTCGATAACTGCAATTTCCATCGGTTCTAATCTTTGACCGTTTTCAGTTTTCATAACGACTGTCGGCTTTGAAACCAAGAGTTCGAAGTTTTCACGGCGCATTTGTTCGATCAAAACACCAAGTTGTAACTCTCCTCGACCGACAACTTTAAAGGCATCCGTATTATCTGTTTTCTCAACTCGAATCGCCACATTGTAAAGTAATTCACGCTCGAGGCGCTCTAAAATTTTACGGGAAGTTACGTTCTTACCTTCCATCCCAGCAAAAGGCCCATTGTTCACCGAGAACACCATGCCCACTGTCGGCTCTTCGACACTGATTCGCTTCAAAGGTCTTGGGTCCAATGCCGAAGTGATGGTGTCGCCAATTGTGAAGTCTTCCATGCCTGCAATAATTGCGATGTCGCCCGCGCCGATTTCTTGCGCTGGGACTTGAGAGTTTACCTTGTACTGAAACAACGCAGAAACTTTCACTTTCTTTTGAGCATTCGCCTGAACGCAAAGAACCTCGTCTCCGACCTTGATAGTTCCCGCCCTCATGCGGCCGATTGCCAAACGTCCAACGTAATCGTTGTAAGAAATATTAGAGACCATAACCTGCAGCGGGTGGTTTTCTTCAATTTTTGGCGGAGGCACCAAGTTTACGATTGCATCATAAAGAACTTCGAGTGAGCCGGTATTTACTTTTGGATCGAGCGTCGCCATACCCTCTCGAGCGACAGCATAAACTGTATGAAAATCACACTGTTCTTCTGTCGCATCAAGGTCAATAAACAAATCAAACAGTTCATTGTGAACCTCTTGAATGCGAGCATCAGACCGGTCAATCTTGTTGATGCAAACAATAACCTTGAGGTTTTGCTCAAGGGCTTTCTTCAAAACAAATCGCGTTTGTGGAAGTGGCCCCTCAGAAGCGTCGCATAGCAAAATGCAACCATCAACCATGTTAAGAATTCGCTCAACCTCGCCACCAAAATCACTATGCCCCGGCGTATCGACGATGTTGACCTTGATATCCTTATACGTAAATGAGGCATTCTTCGCCGCAATCGTGATTCCACGTTCTTTTTCAAGATCCATTGAATCCATTAGGCGCTCTTCAACGTGCTCGTTGTCACGGAAAGTGCCCGCCTGCCGAATCAAGTGGTCCACCAATGTCGTCTTACCATGGTCGACGTGGGCAATAATCGCGATATTTCTAATTTTCTTTGGATCCTGAATCATCTGTCTTCCTTTTTATCCGTGTCCACCCATGAGAAATTCCTCATGGCTAGTGTCTTCTTGTTCAATTGTTTCAATATTTTTAAAAAAATCCAGGGCTAGCCCCATCACTTCTTCATTCGACTTACTCTGGAATAAATTTTTACGAAATTGCGAGGCACCAGGATACCCTGTTGAGAACCAAGCTGCAAACTTTCGCAGCTGAATTCCTGTAATATGCTCATCACAATGCGCCACAACGGCCTCGCCGAGGTCCAGAAAAAGTGTTGCGAAATCACGAGAAAGCTTCTGCTCCAACGGCTCGCCTCTCCATAAAGCCAAGGCATCCATAAAAATGTGTGGGTTTTTTAAGCATCCCCTGCCAATTAAAATGCCGTCGCAACCAGATTCTCTTAGCTTTTGAACTGCCTGGTGGGGAGTTAAAATATCGCCATTACCTAAAATTGGAATCCGAGTCTTTGCTTTAATATCAGCGATAAAATCCCAATCCGCCGCTCCAGAGTATCCTTGAGCTCGCGTTCGGCCGTGGATTGCTACCCACGTAATCCCCTCGTTGTAAGAAATATTGCAAACCTCAAGTGCATTTCTTGAGTTTGCGTCCCAGCCGGTACGAATTTTTATAGTGACCGGAATTTTCACGGCCTTTTTTACGGCAAACAAAACACGGCGAAGCAAATCCAAATCACGGAGCATCCCCGAGCCAGCACCCTTTTTTACTACCTTTGGAACGGGACAACCAAAGTTGAGATCCACGAAATCGCAGCCCATTTGCTGTGCCACCTGCGCCGCCCTCGCAAGGATTTCAGGGTCTTCTCCGAACAACTGAATCCCAACCGGCCTTTGAGTTTCATCAAAACTCATCAGCTTCATTGTTCGCTCGCTCTTGTATTCAATTCCATTTGCACTCACAAGCTCCGTCACGACAACGCTAGAGCCGCGCTTTTTCATAAAACCGCGAAAGGCATGGTCGGTGATACCCGCCATCGGAGCTAAGACAAATGGATTTTGTTTCAAGGCTTCTAGTGGATGCATAAGAAGGGTCAGGATATAGCAAAAAGCCTGCGCACTTGGAAGGGGAATCCAGTTAAGTTATTATTTTATTTGAAGTTTTTACTGCAATCAGTATTTATTTATACCCGGCGGGAGAGTCCAAGTCGGATATATTCGAGAAGGCTGAATTACTCGAGCCAAGTCACTCTTCCGTCGACTTGCCTCGAGGCTCGCGGCGGCTGGTGGTCAGGATAGCCAATTACCATTCCGCAAAGGAGTTCTAACTCGCCTCGCTGGTATTCCGGAAGTTTATCCACACCTAAAAACTTATCAACTTCATGTTTGATTTCGAGAGGTGCGCCCATTGTACAACACCCAAGACCTTCCGCCACACATGCGAGATTCATGTTTTCAACTGCCATGTAAACACTGCCGATGCTGGTGTGATAGCGCTCGTCGGAATCGTTGTGGGAATATACAAAAATCAATACGGGTGCCTCTCCCAGAGTAAAAAAGAAGCGCTCAGTAAAGTCATACAACGAAGGCTTGAGTCGCTGTTGCAAAACAGCCTTGATGCCAAGCCAAGATTTTTGCGAATAACGAAGGTATTCGTCTTTTTTTGCCCCTTGAACAACAATAAAACGCCAATTTTGACGGTTCTTGCCTGAGGGAGCTTCCATGCCCGCCGCCAAAATACGCTCTATGATTTCTCTTGGGACGAGATCTTTTTTGTATTTACGGATAGACCGGCGAGCCTTCAATAAATTGTAAAATTCTTCTTTATTCATCGTGTTCATTGTAACAAAGTTATGGCAGACTTCATCTATGGAATCAAAAAAAACTGCGTTCAATGCTGAAAGTCTGCTGCTGGGAGTTCTTGTGCTTCTGACCTTTGCAGTCACTACAGTCGCGGTCATCCCCGGGCTTCGCCAAGAATTCAAAGGATATTTTTTCCCTAGCCAGAGAACGATTTTAGCCAAAATTAGTGGCGACCTTACGGGTCAGGGCGTTCTCGTCACCGTTTTGAAAATTCAGTCCGGCGAGAATCTCTTTCTCGAGGTCTTTGTCGAAGAAAGCCCAGGGAACAGTTCATTGCTAGCAAAATTAAATCTGGCAGAAAAACGAGATGGTTACTTTTCTCTTAAGGGTAATGCCACAAACTTAGGACTTGCCGATGTTGATGCAGACGGAACTTTAGAAATTATAGCCCCCACCTTTGATGACCAAATGGTCGCTCGCCTCAATATTTACAAGTTCAACTCACAGACTCGTAGCTTCGACCGCGTGAATGCTCCCGTTGGGGCTTTTTAGCTTACTTAGCAATATAATAAACCCCGTCTTCGGGCGCTGGACACTTGTCTTTAAATAATCGACTGTGCTCGGTCACTAAATATACTTTGTACCACTGAGTACTTTCGGCGCTTATCACTTCAGTTGCGCGAGAATCGATGTATACGGAATCCCCCGCTTCAAGTTGCCCGCAGGCAAAGGCGCTTTTCGAAGGGTTTTGCCTGATGTTACGTTTGTCTTTGATAGTCACAAGCTTATAAGAATCATCAACGTTTTCGGGTAAGGATCGAATCCAATCGGCCACGATTTTATTAAGCCGCTCGCCCTCTGCCGTGCCAAAAAATTGTGGCTTATCCGCTGGCGGCATTGGGGTGTAACCTTCGACCCTGGCAATTGCGCCGTAGAGCTTGCTCCTTTCTATATTTTTGGGAACAAACCATTCGTTTTTTACCAAAAAATCAAGGTTGCTGTAACGGTCTTTCGCAATCTCTTCCGTTTGTAAGTTTCCATGGCACCCCACGCAGTTCTTGGTAATCACTTCTTTTTGTACGCTCTGGTACTTTTGATCCAAATCCCGATTGGACTTAATTGCATTTCGCCATGCCAAAAGTGAAATACGCGGATCCGCTGTCGTTTGTGAGTCCGCCGCACAATTCTCCCGATAGTTCGCAGTACTCGTTTTTGCAAGCCTGAGAATCGTTCTATTTTCTCGATCCTCAACAATCCATAGCGAACCGTCTTCAGCAACAGTTAATGATACCGGCGCACCTTTAGGTCGAACATTTTTTATCTCGTCCCATCGTGATATAATTTCTTGGTACGAAGACTGGCGGCGCATTCCGCCATGAGGACTAAATTTTTTCTTTGATGGACAGGATCCCTTTTGATTCATCAAAAAAGCCGAGCCCTCTTCTCCTGTCTTTTCTGCTGGTCGCCCGTGGCTGTCTACTGGGTAAGAAACAATCCTCTGACCTGTCGGTTGATATCCATGCCAGGTGACTAAAAGCTGGCCGCCAAATAAATCCTGAAACATACGCCCATTGTAATATGACATGTGAAGCGGGGCCACGTGGGGCGGCATTAATATCCAAGGAGCCTGATATTCTCCTGGCATCTTCGGGTCCGACTGCTCGCAATTCACAGGTTTGATAAATTGTTTGTGGATTGGGTTGTCTTTATTTTCAGAGAATTTCCACTCTGGCGAGGTCGCATGAAAGTCATAACAATAGGGCCAGCCGTAATGAAAGCCTTTGCCGCGCTCTAAATCAATAACATTAATTTCTTCGTAAGGCTCTTCTAACTCAGGAAAATCTCGGCTGTTTTCTCCCTGAATCAAATTGCCCGAGGGATGTATCACCATCGCCATAGAATTTCTTAGGCCTTGGGCCACGACTTCAAAAAATTTTATTCCCCCGGCCGGAAGGCTCATAAGCTTTTGCCCAGGAATCCTGTAAATTGTTCCGTTTCCTTGCGCCTCAACCTCTGGACATGTTTTGTAATTTCCGGCTCCGTGAACAATGCAGTGATCACTTGGCGACCCTGAGTTGATATATAAATCTCCATTTCGCGGATCAAAGGTAAATTGCGAAAGTGGGTGCATAAAGCCCTCTGTGCGCGGAATGTTTCCTATGACCAACTGCCAATCCGTAATTTGATTATTGTAGTACTTAAATTTTGAAATTTGGGTTTTTTCGCCGACATAAAAATATCCGTCTGGGCCTAACGCCAGCCCATGAGGACTGTCGAGAGGAAATTTAAGTAGCTTGATTTCGTAGGGCCCTTTTTGTGAGGGCTTGAGCAAAAACAGTCTGCCGTTATTGGGGCTCCAGCCCCCCATATCTACAACTAAAAAATCATTTGTGCGGGGAATCTGAATGATCGTGCGGGGTTTTACAAAGCCCTTTTGCGCAATGCTATCAAGAGCTCGGTCTCGAGGTAGAACCATTCCGAGGCAGGTGCCAGAAAGTGTTTCGACCATCACCCTTGGATACCCATCGCAAGACTTATCTTCAGGATTATAAGCATAACCACTTTTGTCGACAATGAGATTTGAGGCTGCCGTCTGGCGACTCTGACTATCAACCTTATTTCGAACATGAACGCAATGAACCACAGAAGTTAATAAAACGACCAAACCACCAACGAGAGACCAGTTAGGCATGCAGCACTCCGTTATTTAGAGATCGACTTTTTATTTTTGTCTCGCCACGATTTTCCTTCGCGGCCCGAGGCGTTGACCTGAAACTTTTGAACGGCTCTATTGTGATTATCAAGGCTTTCAGAAAAGGCTGTTGTCCCATCATTTCTACTAACAAAATAGAGATGCTTTGACGGCGCTGGCTTGAGGGTTACTAGCAAAGCATCTTTTCCTGGATTTGAGATTGGACCTGGCGGCAATCCGTCGATAACGTAGGTATTATACTTCGTGGGCTTCAAAATATCGTCTTTACGAATATTGTTCGGCACAACTCCTGTTGCATCTGCAATTCCATAGATTATTGTTGGATCCGTTTGTAGCTTCATTTTCTTGCGAAGACGGTTATGAAAAACCGATGAAATATAAGGTCGATCTTCAATTGCACCCGTTTCTTTTTCTATAATACTGGCTAATGTAACGATTTGATTTCTAGTCCACCCCGGCAAGCCTGCTTCGGCGCCAAGGTCTTTGTAGACTGTTAAAAATCTTCGAACCATTGCGCCTATTAGGTCTTTGGTGTCTTCGAACTTCGTAATCATATAAGTTTCAGGAAACAAATAACCTTCTAAACTAGGAACTTCTTCGCCTAAAAGCTGCTTTGCGAACTGTTTGTTTTTTACCATCTCTAAAAAGTCTGCTTTTTTTCCAAACCCCTGGCTCTCATATAAATCAGAAATTTCATAGATGTTAAGACCTTCGGCCACGGTAAAGGGCCTTGAGATGCTCTTTCCTGATGTGATAATGCTCAGAACCTCTTTGGGTAACATATTCATACGCAATAAGTATTCACCCCTCTTAATGAGGGCTCTCTGATTTGTCGTCCGTGCATACAGGGAAAACACAAAAGCATTTCGAACCAAACCAAGATCTTGTAGTTTTTTTGCAACAACATTAAAGCTCTGTGTCGGCTGCACTTCGAAAATTACTTCGGCGGAGCTTGTGCTCGGAGGCCTATTCGTAAAGTCATACGCTATATAGGCAACCGAACCCACACAGGAAATGACGAGGCTAAGCGCGGCTATCAATCCAATTCTGGAGGCCCTCTTCATAGGCTCACACCTGGCAGGATTTTATTTTTGTCAAACGGGGTTGGGTCTTCAAGGCTCGCAACTGGAACCGTACAATACTGAATTGCAAAATCAGCAGAGGGCCTATCGTTGCCGGATTTTCCCATTCCGCCAAATGGTAACTTTGAGCTCGCTCCATTCGTAGTTCGATTCCAATTTAATAATCCTACGCGGGCTTTTAATAAGGCTTCTTCGTACAACTCTCGATTTTTTGAAAATAAGGCCATGACTAGACCGTAGCCTGTTGAGTTCACAATATTAAGTGCTTCATCAAAATTTGAGCTTTTATAAATCGCAACATTTGGTCCAAAAATCTCACTCTTTTGATATACAGATTTTGGGTCAAACTTTGGCACCACATGAATGCTTGGGGTTACATAATAGCCCTTGTGTTTTAAATCCAACGCCTTTCCCCGCATCATCGATTCGCAGCCTTCACGGTTTGCAATCTCTTGAAAACGAATGTACTTTTCTACCGCCGCCCCATTAATCAATGGGCCCATGAAGGGATTTTCACTCCAATGCCCAATTGTTAATTTTTTAGCTGCTTGATAAAAACGTTCGGTAAATTGATCAACAATTTTATCATGAACAATAATTCGACTGGTACATGAACATCTTTGGCCGGTACTTAAAAACGATCCGATCAGGGTCTCATAGATCGCCTTATCAATATCTGCATCATCCCAGATGATGGTGGCATTTTTGCCTCCCATCTCTAACGCCAATATTTTCCAATAGTGACTCATCGTCTCTTGTTTGATTTTAAGACCAACCTCATAAGATCCCGTGAAAAGCACGCCGTCGACATTTTCATTGGCCGACAAGCGCCGCCCGGTCTCTCCATCCCCTTGTACTAAGTTAAATACGCCGGGTGGGAATCCGGCTTTTTCTATCAGCTCGGCCATAAGTTGTCCTACCGCTGGCGTCTGCTCCGATGGTTTAAAAACGACGGTATTACCTGCGATCAAAGCTGGTATCAAATGCCCATTTGGCAGATGGGCCGGAAAGTTGAACGGGCCTAAAATGGCCATCACGCCGCGCGGTTTATATCGAACGACGCCCCCAACTCCTGGCAGCACATTCTCAAGATGGTTTTCTTTTATTAACTGCAACGAGTGGCTCAGGGTGATTTCAATTTTGTTGCCTAAATTTTTCGCCTCAGTGAGAGAATCCCAAAGAGCTTTTCCTGTATCGCGAGCAATGAGTTGAGCCATTTGTTCTGTGTGCGTATCAAAAATTTCTTTCAAACGAAGAAGGTATTTTTTTCGCTCATCGAGACCAAGACGTGCCCATGGTAAAAAAGCTTTTTTAGCGGCAAGACAAGCTTCGTCGACATGGTCATATTTGAATTTGACCGTCATTATGTGGTCGTTCAAATCACCGGGGCTAATATCTTTAAATTCTCCATCTCCCTTTTCTACTGGAACAAAACGTCCGGAGATAAAATCCCCTTTTGGCTGTATGGAAATAACTTGGTTCATGTTTGTTCCTTTCTTTTAGGATAATTAAACGGAGAAATAAACACCTCGTCACCAAGCTCGACTCCAAGAACTTCACGAGTTTTCTTGGGAACCGATACGCGATCGCCGCGCATATCATAAGATACAAGCGCCGCTCTAAACACCTCTCCGCCGGTTCCTATCATTCCCTGATTTTTGTAGACCGGATCTTTAAATTCTTCGAGCTTCAGCTTTTTTCCAAGCTTGATCGGCAAAATCTCTTTGGTCATGGCGCCATAATGTGGCCCCCCATCAAAGGGGTCAACCTCATCAAGATACTCAAAGCCAACGCTTTCAAGCAAGTGCTGTGCAGGCTTGGTTGCTTCGCCAACTCTTCCTAAAACTAAGCGCGCCTTGGCATCAAGCAGCGCCAAGTAAATGTCATCTTTTGGAAACAGACTCTCAATAAACTCTTTATGACTTTGGCTTAGCATGTCGGCCTCTTGATAGGGAAGGCCCGTAAACCGTCTACCGAGTGCCTCCCAAAACTCGCTTCGCCCCTCTTCTGTCAGCGGAGGCGTCAACTCACAAAGAACTCGATCCTCAAAGCGTTCCGGGTGTAGGGCCATGTATAAGAATCGGGAGAGACTAATTTGTTTTCCGAGCTTCTCGGGCCGCCGACGATACGCTCGATCCACAAGAAGGCCACCAATTTCAGTTGGGCCATCAAAATCAAGTTGAAAGCGAAGAACCTGATGAATAAAACCAACACCGAGATCTTGACTGAACATGTCTCTTTTAAGAATTTTAAAAAAGCAGTGGGGCACATCCTCGCTTCCATGTTTGGCAATGGCCAGGGAGCTGCCAACAATCATTTTTTCTTCTATGTCTTCGATTACAAATAAATACTCCGCTTGATCCTTGGAAAGCTTTCCAGCAAACGACTGCTCACTTCGCTCAATCTTTTGACTCAGGACTTTGCGATCGCCAGGCAGGTTTAGCAGCGAGAATTGCTTTGCCAGATCTACCAGTTGAATCAAATCATCATGCTGAACGGCCCTTACAATGAAGCTCATAGACAAAACCTTTCTATTGCGCGCTTATAAAATTCGACGGCCCTGTGAAGATCCTCGACCGCGACATGCTCTGTTGGAGTGTGGACATTTCCTTCGCGCTTACCAGGCCCAAAACACAAACATTCAATTCCAATTCTAGAAAATATACTCGCCTCGTTTGTCGATGGCTGAGTCCGAGCACTGTCATCAAGCCCCAGGGCTCTAAGTTCGCTCTGACAACCTCTCGAAAAATCTGAATTCTCATTTGTACGAAATGGTTTTTTATAATCCGTCACTCTGAACTGAGAGCCGTTTGCTTCGCAGACCGCCCGCAATTGCGACATCCAAGTTTCGTAAATTTCATTTGTTATCACTGGCGGAATTCGGCAGGTGCCCGCTAACAAAACGTGGTCCTGAAGTGTCCTTACAAGCCCAATGTTCAAGGTTGGATGTGGAGGAAAAAAATCATCATCTAAAAAGTTAAAGAACTCTTTTTCTAGCGTCTTGATGTGTTTATTGATCATCATGATTTTTTTCACAATCGGCTTTGATGTGCTTGAAACCGCGTCAATCTCAAGCAAGGCGTGACTCGGAACAGAATTGTAGTTTACGCCGCCATCAATTTCCATAAGGGTCACCGAATCTGGCATTTGTTCTAAATACTCTAGCATCTTTATGACAGCGCTTTCGCCCATGTGGGGCAGCGACGAGTGTGCCGCCTTGCCAAGAAATAGCTTGCTTTGAGTTGAGGTGCTTTCTTTTAAATTGTGCTCCTGGCGATACCGAACCTCTTCTTCGGTGAACGGAATTCGAATTTCAACTGCAGCAAAACCCTTCGCCGCATTGATCAACTTTAAATCGCTCGGCTCGCCTATCAAGGCCGTCTTAGCATTCACTTTGTTTTTACGAATGAGCCGCAGCGCCCCCTGCATTCCAACCTCTTCTCCGTATGTCCCAACAAGGACAGGAGGAAGCCGCCACACCTTATGGTTCACATAGGAAGAAATTGCTTCGAGCTTACATAAAAAATCGAGCTTTACATCTGCCGAGCCAAGCCCATAAATCTTGCCGTCAATAATGGTGGCATCAAATGGATTGCAGCCCGTTTCGGTCCACAGCGCAAAGGGGCCTGGATCCACTGTGTCCAGATGAGTTTGCATTAGAAACTCGAGCGGAGGCTTTTCGCTTTGAGGCCGCGCAATAACATTGAGACACTCAATGTCGCCGATAAAATCTTGCTGAAGATCCACCGACAGGCCGCGCGCTCGGCAAAGCTCCGCAGCAAACAGGGCAAGCTCTTTGTTGCCATGGGCTGGAGTGCTATCTATCGAAATAAATTTACGACAGGCTTCAATAAAATCCAACTATACTCCTTCGAGAATTGTTTTTTCTACAATTTCGATCGCCAGATCAATTTCGTTGTCTTGGATCGTAGCAGGAACTAAGAAGCGAATACGCACAGGATCTTTGCCACATGTAAAACTAATGAGGCCATTGTTGAACAGCTTTTTTGACAAGGCATCGACCTGTTCTTTTTTTCCGTCAAATGGCGTGAAGGCAACCATGAGGCCCATGCCTCCCGCATCCTGAACTTTTCCTTTGCAGATTGTTTCATTCAAAGTATTCAATTTTGAAATAAACTTATTGTGAATTTGCATAACTCGTCCATT
>JAMIQD010000194.1:0-8253 GCA_035914755.1 Pseudobdellovibrionaceae bacterium
TTCCCAATGTCATTATCCTGGATTGGATGATTCCGGGAATCTCAGGTATTCAGATTTTGCAGATGGTGCGTTCTCAACACCCGCATGTTTCCTGTATATTTATCTCTGGGAATTCGAGCACTGAATCCATTATTGAGGCTCTCGATTCTGGGGCTGACGATTATATTATTAAGCCCTTTGTTCCCCTCGAGTTGCTTGCGCGTATACGCACTCACTTTCGCATCCGCGACCTGCATGCGCAGTTGCTTTTTGCGAACGAAAAGCTCAAAGAATTGGTCGATACGGATGATCTGACGGGTCTCTTTAACATGCGGTCTCTTTACCAGCGTTTGGATTTTGAACTTGAGCGTGGCAAGCGCTTTGGTCGTGACGTTTGCGTCGTTATGATGGACATGGACTACTTTAAAACGGTGAATGATGGACATGATCACTTGTTTGGCAGTTTTGTTCTTTCAGAAATTGGTAAAATCGTCAAAATCAACACGAGAAATATCGATATTCCCGCGCGTTATGGCGGGGATGAATTTCTAGTGGTCCTTTCCGAGGTAGATAATCGCGGAGCAATGTTATTTTGTGAAAGACTTCGTAATGCTATTGAGATGAGGACGTTCACGAGTGGAGAAGATTCTATCAATTTAACGATCTCCTTGGGTTTTGCCATCACCGTTCCTGGGGAAAGTATCACAGCACGAGAATTGGTTCGACGGGCCGACCATGCGCTTTATGAAGCCAAACGTGGCGGGCGCAATCAGACACGATTTTATACTCCAGATACGGACAAGGTCCGCGAGCTTCGTCCTAAGACAACTCCCCCTCGCAAAAAGGTCGCCGGCGGGTGATTCTCGTTGACTGAAGGCTTCGAATTTAAGAAAAAGCTTCTATGACAACAAACTCAGCGCCCCTTAGCCAGAAGGCCCGTGGCCGCGCGGCCTGGATATCCCTTTCGGCAAGCATTATTATATTTGCGATGAAAGTGGGAGCCTACTATCTGACTCATTCGACGGCGGTGTTGTCGGATGCTCTCGAGAGTACGGTCAACGTGGTGGCGGCTTTCGCAGCCCTTATTGTTTTAAAGATTGCCTCGCAGCCTGCAGATCAGGACCACCCCTATGGACACGGAAAGTTAGAATATTTTTCGGCGGCCTTTGAGGGGGGATTGATATTTTTTGCGGCTCTGATGATTATTCGAGAATCCATTGATTCCCTTTTTCAGGGGAGAACATCTCATCAGTTAGAGTCAGGAATTGTCGTTGTTGCAGTGGCGGCGGCATTTAATCTTATCCTGGGTCTTTATTTGAAGCGGGTCGGAGAAAATGAAAAATCTGAAGCCCTGAAGGCAAGTGGTGCCCATGTTATTTCAGATGTTTGGACGACGATTGGTGTAATTATTGGTATAGGGCTTGTTTTAGTGACGGGACTACAATGGATTGATCCTGTGGTGGCGATTGCGGTGGCTTTAAACCTGGCTTATGAGGGTTACAAGATTGTACGCAAATCTGGCGGCAGTCTCCTCGACGAGGTAGATCGCGATGTACTGAGTGACTTGGCGGAGTGTTTGCAAAGAAATAGGGTTCCAGGAATTATAGATATTCATCATCTAAAAATTATTCGTTCGGGTCGATTTCATCACGTGGATGCTCACCTGGTTGTTCCTGAGTATTGGAACATTTCTGATGCTCATACAGTCTGCCATGTTTTTGAGGCGCAGGTTGTTGACGAATACGAGTTCGACGGCGAAATTGCCTTTCATTTGGATCCATGCAAAAAATCCTACTGTGTTTCTTGCAAGGTGATGGATTGCCCGATCCGCCAAGCAGAATTAGTCAAACAACCCCCATTTAGCGTTGAGTCTCTGATTTCTGGCCCGCAACCTCCAAATGAAAATTCTGAAAATACTTATGTCTGAAAACTTTCATCGTCCGCGAATTAATCTAACCCGCACATTGCCTGTGCAAAATGCTTATACCTTAGCCCTTGATGGAGAATTCTCTCATGTTGCGTTCAATGAAGAACGAGCCCCACTGAACAAGAGCAAGTGGCGGAGCGATGTTTTCAAAGTAGAGTCTGAGACTCCTCTCGATGTTGAAATCGGCACCGGAGCAGGAACACATTTTGCTCACTATGCTCATGGCCATCCGGAGCGAGTGATCGTTGGGCTTGAGCTCAAGTACAAACCGCTTATTCAGTCCATTCGCCGAGCTGTCAAAGGCGGAAGTAAAAATGCGGCGATCGCTCGTTATCACGCATTTAATTTGGACGAGCTTTTTGCTGAGGGTGAGATTAATGATGTTTTTATACATTTTCCGGACCCATGGACGAGCCCCAAAAAGCCCAAAAATCGAGTCGTTAATCATCGCATTTTAGATGGAATTTATAATATGCAGAGGCCGGGGTCGATTTTGGATTTCAAGACAGATTCGCGAGACTATTTTTTATGGGCTCTTGATGAAATAAAAGAGAGTCGTTACAAAGTGGTCTTTCAAACCCTGAATCTTCACAACTCCGAAATGAAAGATCAAAACTTTATTACGACTTTCGAGCGTATTTTTATAAATCAAGGAATTGAAATTAACTTTATTCGCCTTTTAAAAGAGTAGTAAAGTCAAAATGCCAAGTATTCGCTTTAAAAAAAGCAGACCTTCAATTGATGTTCCCGTGGGAGCTAATTTAATGCGCAGCTTGCTGGGTGCGGGAATGCCGGTTGCATCGTCGTGCAACTCCGAAGGGGTTTGCGCAAAATGCGGTATACGCATTTTGGAAGGAATGCAGAATCTCTCGGCGCCCAACGTCACCGAGGTTTTTTTAAAAGAAAAGAACAATATCAGAGATGAAATTCGTATTAGTTGTCAAGCTCAAGTCCTCGGTGATATCGTCGTTGACGCCAGCTATTGGTGAGTGAGGTGCTTTGTGGATCAAAAAATTGAAAATCTTATTATTATTGGTTCTGGTCCTGCGGGATTAACTTCGGCAATCTATTCAGCTCGCGCTCGGCTTGAGCCACTCATGATTGAAGGCGAAGAGGCCGGCGGTCAGTTGATGATTACCACTGAGGTTGAAAATTATCCTGGTTTTGAACATGGAATCACGGGGCCCGAGCTCATTGCAGTCATTAGAAAACAAGCAGAGAGATTTGGGACTCGTTTTATTACTCGCAATGTGACCAAAGTAGATTTTTCGCAGCGGCCATTTAAAGTTTGGGTGGGCGACAAGTTGTATCTTTCTAAAGCTATTATTATTTCAACCGGAGCTAGCGCTCAGTATTTAGGTATTCCGTCAGAAAAACAATACATGAGCCGTGGAGTTTCTGCCTGTGCTACTTGTGACGGAGCTTTCTTCCGCGATATGGAAGTCGGCGTTGTTGGTGGTGGCGACACGGCTATGGAAGAAGCGCAATTTCTCACGCGTTTTGCAAAAAAAGTGTATGTGATTCATCGTCGTGATCATTTTAGAGCTTCAAAAATTATGGCAGAGAGAACTATTCAACATCCAAAAATTCAGGTTCTTTGGAATAGCGAAGTTTCTGAGGTTCTTGGCGACGGAAAAAATGTGACCGGTATAAAAGTGAAGAACACCCAGGACGGCTCGACAAAAGACCTGGCGATGCAAGGGCTGTTTATAGCTATTGGACATAAACCAAATACAAGCCTGTTCAAAGGTCTATTGGATATGAATGAGACGGGGTACTTGGTGACCAAAGACAATTCAACATATACAAATATTGAAGGTGTCTTTGCCGCTGGGGATGTACAAGATCATGTATATCGCCAAGCAATTACTGCCGCAGGAACTGGTTGCATGGCCGCTATCGACTGTGAAAGATGGTTAGAAGGCCAAAATCACTAAAGAGAAGTTGGGCGTAGACTGAATATATGAAAAACAATAAGAAGATCAACACCAAGGACCTTATTAGCAAAATCGAAAAAGTTACCAAGGCCCGTATTGCAAGCCAGCCGGTGGTATCTTTGGCCGACTTCCGTGACGCCGCTAAAAAAGAAAATCCCCGAGTGATTCTTGTCATCGAAGATGATGAGACTATGCGTCTCGCTTTAAAGAGAATCTTCGAAGGCGAAGGTTACATCACAAAGCTAGCGGCAGACGCAACAGCTCTTTCAGAGGTTCTTGACGACACTCCAATTGATTTAATCCTTATGGATGTGGGTCTTCCATGGGTGAATGGCTTCGAGTTGGCTCAGCTTCTAAAAGAGAACAAAGATCTTAAGGGAATTCCGTTAGTGTTTGTATCGGGCAAAGCAACCGATGACGATATGAAAAGGGCCTTCGAGATTGGCGCCGATGATTACGTTAAAAAGCCTTTCGATGTTGAAAAGCTTCGCAAGACCGTGCGAACTTTGTTAAAGCTCAACGAGTAGTTTTTTATTTCACGACATAAATGAATTGCGGCGTACTGAGCATGTTGTCGATGTCGACGCCGGATCCTCTGATGATATTTCCGGTGGCCGTTGTGCCATCAAAGCTGATTTCAACGACATGATTAAATACTGAATCGAGGGCTAAGACGTTGCCATTTGCTCGAACGGCAATTCCTGAGGGAGTCGAGAGTACTGACAGACTGCTGTAGCTCCAGGTGACGGCACCTAGATTCGAAGAATATTTGCGAATAGTATCCGTAGTTCCGCTCCACGCAGCAACGACTCCGCCGTCGGGGGTTGAGCGACAATCAATTGCATCGGTTGTACCTGCAATTCCCGATGCAACTGTTGCGACTTGAGTTCCGCTAGCATCATAGGTTCGAACGACGTCGCTGCCTGTTGAGCATTGCACGAAGCCTCCGCCGGTCATAGCATCAATGCCGCTTCCAGTTGTTTGGAGAGCCTTTGGCCACGCGCCTGTTGTTACACGGTAGCCAACGGAGTCGAATCTCTCGACATTGCTCGTTTCAACGACCACAGTTTCGCCAGAAGTGAGATAGGCGAGACCGCGAATAGTTCCAGTAAAATTAGTGATATCCTTTATAAACTCGCGACTTGAAAGGTCTGATTTTTTAACAGCGATCACTCGATCGGGAGTCCCATCAACAGCAATAGGATTTCGCCGGTGATGGTATTTTCAGAAATCCCGGTCAGGGCCTCTCCATTGACAGTCGTAATTTCGTAAAGAACACTTTTGAAAACACCATTAGAATCGAAAAGCAGAACCGTATCAGCACCTTGATTCGAAATGATAATGTCGCCAGAAGAAACAACGACGGAGCCAGTCGCTTCTTCAGTAACAGCCTTTGGTTGGCAGCCGGCAATAATAGCTAGCGCCAATACAATTGATATTTTAAATCCTTTTGAGAGCTGTTTCATGATGTCTCCTTCAACATGGTGACCACCTATTAATCGGCATTTTTGTGGAAAACCTTTAATCACTGCTGAATCAATCTGAGTCTTTCGCGACCTAAATCGAGATTAAATATCGGTTGTTAAGATTTGAGACAGTCGCTCCGAAAAGAAACTCGTAGTTTTTGACTACGATTTATAATACAGAGGTCATCTTTGACGAGCTTGTCGCTCTCTATTTTTAGCATCTTTATTGGGATTTTGGTTATCTCGCCAAAGTCTATGGGGCAAGCACAGGCTTATAAATCTACCAAAGTTCAACTCTTTCAGATTAATTACGCAGGCGAAAAAGACAAGTCACTCACTGAGAGTGGGACTGGCTATGGACTTGAGGTGTATTCAGATTTTGGCCGATCCTGGGGAAGGGTTTACGGCAAAACCCGTGGCACTTTGGCTTCAGGGCGCCAGTCTTTTTTGGATGGGGCAAGTCAGGTTAATTGCAATTATACCTTTTATCAGGGGCAATTCGAGCTTGGGCTGGTGTTGTTGCCGATCCCCGCTCGTGACACAGGCATGAATGTTTTTGTCTCTGGTGGTGGTACTTTGGGCTACAATTGGCTCTCGCTAACATCCTCGTCAACACTGAGTCAGTTAAAGCCTAGCGATTCGGCTTCGAGTTTTGGATATGTAACCGGCGTTGGAGTTGAGTGGATTTTGGGTAAGGGATTCGGAAAAAAACATATGCTGACCGGAGAAATTAACTATCGCTCCGAGCGAGCGAACCTTGCGGGACAAAGTGAGTTTAGCCTAACTGGTTTGGCAATACAGTTTGGTTATGGCTGGTAGCTAGGCTCCATTACGTCGCAAGCGTTCTTGATGGAAAGCATAGTCATCGAGCATCTTTTTTAATTTGATATTTACGTCATCGGACTGCTCAACAAACGTCAGCCGTCTTGGATCGGCGAGGTCGCCTATGATGCGTCCTGAAAGATGAACTCGATTTTTACGTGGGTCTGGTTCAAATTTATTTATTAAAATAAGCTCGAAGGGTCGGTTAAAAAAGTCTTTTGGAATTTCATCCTCTAGCAGAGTTCCAGTTAAAGAAATATTTCGAGAGTAACTTCTGAAGGAAGTCCCTTTTTTTGTAATGAGAATGGATTCAATTTTAAAATCGTGGCGTGGATTTGCACGTCGATCTTTTGGTGAATTTATATTTTTTTGACTGAGGACGATTTCAACTCCTGGTTTGTCAGGCAATCCTGACAAGGTCAGATCGTCTCCGCGAAATTCGTTGTAATAATATCCGTAATCAATTTTTTCGGGAATCTCGTCAGCTGCGACTTCAGTGTAGCGCCTGATTCCACTGACTGTGCTTTTTTCTGAAATATCAGATTTAAGAGAGTTCTTTACAGACTTGAGAAGATCGCTCTGTTTTTTATTTATAATGGGCTCGGGTGGTTGTGCCTGTACAAAGTGTTTTTGATCGCTAGCGAGGTAATTCGATAGGGGAAGCCACTCATTCCAGCCCGGAGTCCAAATGTGGTAATGGGGGAGATCTCGCGTTTTAAAAGTCAAAATCATCATTTGAGCCTGGACGACGGATAGGGGCTTTGTTTTTTTATCGTTTTTAGCGTCAAAAATGACCCAAACTTTGCCTTCTGTTTTCATGCCTCACCCCCAGTTTCGCAACGAGACCAAAATGCTTATCGGTCATTTCTGGGCCTTAGTTGAGGGGGGTTTGGACGAATATTTTTTTGTTCAGGTGTATCAAAATGAGAGGGATCTACTTTGCTACACCCGAATACAAGCCGCCACGTGATCTTTGGACTTTTCCTCAAGAGGGGGCGTAATCTTTTTGCAGTCCTCAATTGCCATAGGGCATCGGGGATGAAAATGACAGCCAATTGGTGGATTGATGGGGCTCGGAACATCTCCAGTTAAGATAATGCGTTCTTCGCGTTGCTTTTTGGGGTCTGGAATCGGAATCGCAGAAAGGAGAGCCTTAGTGTAAGGATGTTTTGGGTTGCGATAAAGCTCTTCAGCTTCGGACATTTCGACGATTTTACCCAAATACATGACAGCAACTTGAGTTGAAACGTGTTCAACCACCTTAAGATCATGAGCAATAAAAACATAGGTCAGGCCTAGTTTTTTTTGCAGTTCCATGAGCAAATTCAAAACCTGAGCTTGAATCGAAACATCGAGAGCTGAGACCGGCTCATCGCAAATAATCAGATCTGGGTTCACCGCGAGGGCACGGGCAATACCTACGCGCTGCCGTTGGCCACCTGAGAACTCGTGAGGGTAGCGGTTCATGGCCTCAGGGCGAAGGCCCACGAGACTTGCAAGCTCAAGAACACGATCTTTTCGTTCTTTAGCGGTAGCATAAAGATTGTGAATGATGAGAGGCTCTTCGAGAATCGCCCCAATAGTCATTCGAGGATTTAAACTGGCGTAAGGGTCCTGAAAGATAATTTGAACTTTTTTGCGGATTTCTCGCAGCTCTTCGCCTTCGATGTGGGTGATATCTTTGCCATTAAAGCGAACGGTTCCTGATGTTGGATCAATCAGTCGAATCAAGCAACGGCCAAGGGTTGATTTTCCGCAGCCGGATTCGCCAACAAGGCCCAGCGTTTCGCCTTTTTTAAGTTTGAAACTAACACCGGCCACCGCTTTAACGCTGGCGATCTCACGGTTCAAAATTCCGCCATTGATAGGGAAGGACTTTACTAGATTTTCGACTTCAAGAAGATATTGGCTCATAGGCTAGAACCCTCACTCCCTACTGGATGAAAACAGGCGGCATAGTGCCCGTCTTGTTTTTTTTCTAATTTTGGCTCTACTTGACGGCAATCATTTTGCACATTTGGACATCGATCCTGAAAGCGACACCCCTTAGGCAGATGTAGCAAACTTGGCACAAGGCCTTTGATTGTTTTAAGCTCGGTTAATTTTTGACCAGTTTCGAAGT
>JAMIQD010000195.1:0-7459 GCA_035914755.1 Pseudobdellovibrionaceae bacterium
GTTTTCGATATCGACTCCCAAAACAACAGCGCGAACTTTTTGACCTTTCGCGTAGACTTCGTTCGGATGATTTACACGCTTTGTCCAAGAGAAATCAGAGATGTGAACAAGTCCATCAATGCCTTCTTCAATACCTATGAAGATACCGAAATCAGTCACAGACTTCACTTCGCCTTCAATGATAGTTCCAGGAGCATAAGACTCTTTCAACTCAACCCAAGGATTTGCTTGAAGCTGCTTCATGCCCAAGCTGATACGACGGTTTTCAGTATCTACTTCAAGTACGACAACCTCAACCTCTTGATCAACAGTTACGACTTGAGACGGATGTTTTACCCGTTTTGTCCAAGACATTTCTGAAACGTGAATAAGTCCTTCAATGCCCTCACCGAGCTCAATAAAGGCTCCGTATTCAGCCAACGAAACAACTTTTCCTTTAAGCTTAGTGCCTGGAGGATAAGAGGCTTTTACAGACTCCCATGGATCAGCATGCAATTGCTTCATACCCAAAGAAACGCGTTCCTTTTCTTGATCATACTTAAGAACTTTAACTTGGATTTCGTCGCCAACCTTCAAAAGCTCAGAAGGATGCTTTACGCGTCCCCATGACATATCTGTGATGTGCAGAAGTCCATCCATACCGCCCAAGTCAATAAACGCACCGTAATCTGTGATGTTTTTAACAAGTCCAGTAACGATAGAACCTTCTTTCATAGTATCAAGAGTTTCAGCTCTGAGACTGTCACGCTCTTCTTCAAGAAGCGCGCGGCGAGAAAGAACGATGTTGCCACGTTTTTTATTGAACTTAATAACTTTGAATTTGTACTTCTTGCCAATGTAGATGTCCATATTGCGAACTGGACGCAAATCTATTTGTGAACCAGGTAAGAATGCTTTCACTCCGATATCGACACTCAAACCGCCCTTAACCTTAGCTACAACAGTTCCTTCAATGACTTCTTCATTTTCAGCGGCCTTAGAAATATCAGACCATGCTCGAAGCATATCCGCCTTGTCCTTAGAGAGAACAATCATGCCGTTTTCATTTTCGATACGATCGATCAACACCTCAACGGTGTCGCCAGCTTTAACTTCTCGTACACCATCAACAACGCGGAATTCGTTGATTGCAATAAGTCCTTCAGACTTATAATTGATGTCGACAAGCACATAATCAGATTGAACTTCGACGACTTTACCAGTGACAACGTCACCGACCTTGAAGTCCTGCTCTTTCATGGAAGCCTCAAAAAGCGAATCAAAATCACCCTTTGCTGCTTTGTTACCGTAGATACCAGGATTGGCAACTACCTTAGAATCCTCTGCGTCCAAGAAAGCGAGAACTTTCTGCTTTTCAAGAGCGGCTTTGTTTAAAGTTTTACCCATAGTAATAATATATACCTCCCACGTGATAGATCCTCTAGGTGGCTCGCCCTGGGTTATTAAAGGCCTCGCCGGGTCCTACCCGTTTAAATTAATGAACGATGGTTGTATAAGGGGACACGCCTTGAGTCAATGCGGAAAGCCAGGTGTTTTTAACACCTTCCCATCCTAATAAGATCAACCATGACAATGTGCGCTATTTTTGCGGATGTTGACGGTGGCCCTAGTAAATTTTTGAACGGACAAAACTCTCCACCCTGTCCACAACCTCTCCAAGCGCCATATCTGTGGTGTCTAAAACCAGGGCCTGGACCGGCACCTGTAAGGGAGCTGCCTTACGAGTCGAATCTTGCTCGTCCCGAACTTTTTGTGCCTCTTGAGTTTGCTCTTGATCAAGTCCGAGTTCTGCTGCTCGCCGAGCGGCACGATGTTCACTAGAGGCTGTTAAATAGATCTTTGCTTGCGCCTCAGGAAAAACTACCGTCCCACAGTCCCGCCCCTCTGCTACAAGTCCGCGAGAGCCAGCACTGCACTTTCTCTGCGCCTCGAGCAATGCCTTACGCACCTCTGGGTAATGAGAGATTTTACTGGCGATACTGCCGACATCCTCACGAAAAATATCATCGGTGACATCTCGGTCGTTAAAAAGGACCTGAGTCCGAGCACTGGACATTTTTACACTCCAAACTGGAGAGCGTGAAAGCTCAGTAAGAGCCTTCACATCTGAGATATCAACTGCCATTTGCAGAGCTGCATAGCCCAAAGCACGATAGAACGCACCCGTCGAAACCCATTCCCAACCCAAACGGCTTGCCAACTCTCGGCTCACCGAGGACTTCCCAGATGCTGCTGGCCCGTCAATCGTTACTACCATTCCCATTATATTCCTAAACTCTAATTGGTCATTGGCGCTGTTTGCGCCAAAACCTCTTCTAATGCTTTCATTGCCGTAACATTTTCTTCGTCGAGCCCAACACTCAAACGCAAATGCGTATTGAAACCGTAGTTCTTAATCGGTCTCATGATTATACCTTTTCGCAAAAGGCCTTCATTCACTTGGGCTGCATCGCGAAGGGTATCGAACATCACAAAGTTACCTTGGGATTCAATAAAAGGCAGTCCCATTTTTTGTAACTTCTCGTAAAAGTAATCAAGTCCTTTCCACACGGTCTGTTGCGATGCTGCAATAAATTCCTGATCTTGCAAGGCGGCAACGGCCGCAACCTGAGCCAAATCATTGACATTAAAGGGCTTCCTGACGCGATTAAAAATTTCAAGAACTTCTCTAGGGCCAATCATCGCCCCCAGGCGAAGCCCCGCAAGGCCGTAGATCTTTGAAAAAGTCCGCAGTGCAATCACGTTATTATATTGACGAATATAGCCATCGGCATTCTTGTAATCTTTGGCTCGAACGAACTCATTGTAAGCTTCGTCAAAAACAATCAAAACATCGTCTCGCCCCCCAAGTTTTTGCAATAACTCGGAGACCTCCTGATGATTAACATAGGTACCTGTGGGATTATTCGGATTTGCAATAAAGATCAGTTTAATTTTCGCCTCAGGATGGCCTAAAAAATAGTCTGCGATCGCTTTAAGATCAAATTTGTATCCCTCTTTCATCGCAACCTTATGCACTTTGGCGCGATTCGCCTGGGCACTAATTTCATAGGCAGAAAAAGCGGCTTCTGAGGTTAGAACTCCCTCTCCAGGTTCACAATACAGACGCACAAGAATGTCAATCAGCTCATCTGATCCATTGCCAAAACCAATTTGTTCTTTAGAAAAACCCCACTTAGTCGCCACGACATTCAATAGCTCATATGCCCCAGGATCTGGATACCGATGTTGTTGCTGTAAAAGATTCTTGATCGCAGCAACAGCCTTCGGGCTGGGCCCCAAAGGATTTTCATTGCTTGCCAACTTAATAACTTTTGCAAGTCCGTATTCTCGTTGAGTTTCTGAGATGGGCTTTCCTGGCTTATAAGGAATCAAACTCGCAATTTCTGGAGAAACTTTCACAGGGGCCCCTTTCGGACTACCTTTTAAATAGTCTTTTGGATATATTAGTCTTCTTAAAGACTCCTAGCTTTTAACAACAATTGTGCAAATATTCAAGGACCCATGGCTCTAGCTGAATCGGATGTTACATTAGCTCTTTATGTTGGAGAATCTTTTGCGGAAGCCCACCTGGCTCAACAACGCAAAACTCTCAATTTTCATCGTTGGTACCTCGGAAAAGAAAGTCTACGGGTTGGAATCGGTAAAGTACTACAAGATTCTGGTATTCAAAAAATCACTAAAGCCTTTGTGGCCTCTCGTTTTCCAGAAAAAATTTTCTCATACCGCATGGGAGGAAGCGTCGCCGTTCTAACGACCAAGGGTTTTGAAAACTGGCCGAGATCGCGCCAACCCGCGGCCCTAAAATCTTTGCCACTCTCTGCTGCGGACCTCCTGTTTTCCGTGGATGAACGCGTTCTAAGCGATGGCTCAATTAGCAAAGAGCCTTCAGAATCCGAAATCACAGACCTAATAGATAAGTTAAAACTCAAACAGGCAAAGCGGGTCTGCATTCACTTTTTAAATGCCAGATCAAATCCCGCGAACCAAGAGAAAGTTAAAACAGCTCTCATCCAAGCAAGCTTTGAGGTCTTCACTCCAGACGCCACTGCGTCCGAAACTGACGAGGTAGCCCTCTGGCGCAAAAATATTCTGAACGCCTCTTTGAGCGGAACTTTTGAAGAAATCCAAGAAGAAATTCATTCGGCATTACAACCTTACCTTCCAGATGGAACAAGAGCTGCATTTCTATCAGGCGATGGACACTTTTTTGATAAAGAAGTGCACCACCGTTTAAGCAGCCTATGGGGGGGAGCTTATGCCTGGGCACAAGGTCTAAAAAACGAGAGCCATTCTGACATCCTCTATTTGGGGTTAGAACAGTTTTGCCTGCTATCTCCAGAAAAAATAGCATTAAACTGGGAAAGCCCCTGGGGTAAGGTTTTCAACACTCAAGTTCAAAACCACATGCTCTCACTACAACCAACGACGACGATTGAACTCAACCTTTGGAACGAGCTTGGCTTTTCAAAAAAACCCGTTGGCTATGAGCCTGGACCTATGTTTTTGGGACGAGGACAATCACCCACACTCCTCGACTTGTGGGCATCAGAATCAGCAGCTGTTAAGGGGCTCAGCGAACGAATATCCCCCCCGGGGATTCAAAAATTTAAAAACCAAATGGTCGCTCTAAATAGGGCTACCACATCGCCCTTTGATTCTGAGGAAAGAGTCCTCGCGCGAATGCGCCAAAATGCAATAAAGAATATCTGCGCCGACATCATTACAAGCTCTGACAACAAGCGACTTTTATGCTTGGGGGCACTCGCCCCTCTTTTTGCTCCTGAAATCCAAAAACATTTGAAGAAATTTGAGATAAAAATTCTTCCCGAAACCGAAACCTCGTTTTTGATCGGCCAGGAGAAATAATGCAATCAAGTTGGCCCTGCGATCTCGCAAGTTTATTTTTAGACAAAGAGACAAGTGCTGCTCTTGTTTCAAACGAGGGCGAAATTCTTTATGCAAAATCTAATTTAGAATTTGAATGTCCCGGCTTTCAATCGATAGTTGAATATTCTCTAAAACATATTGCCCTCAAACCTGGCGACATTCTCCTCACCAACGATCCCTATATGGGAGGCACTTACTTGCACCGTTACACATATCTGATGCCGCTCACCGCCCTGGCATCACAGGCGAGTGGAATTATCCTGTGCCTCAGGCGGGAATTTTCACCACGCTTAAACACCGCGAATAAAATTGACGAAGAAGGTTTAAGAATTCCTCCCACTCCAATCCTGCAAGACAAAAATATAATTACTCCAATCATTGAGGCGATGTCGCTCCACCCCCTTTGTCCCGAAGGATTTAAAGATTGGATCTACAGATCTATTCAAGACCTGCAGAAGTTGTTAAGCACATGGCAGAGCTTAGAAGAAAACTTACAAGTCCAGCTTTCAGCTGCTCAAATAAAAAAGTTTCTCGCATTTTCAAGAAAATATAACATGGATAAAATTTCCGAAAAAACACAGGGAGAAGGGCGCAGCGAAATCCAACTCGACACGGGCGAAGTTTTAAAACTGAGACTCGAAGTCCGCGACGGCCTCGTCAAAGCCGACTTTGGCGGAACCAGCGCCGGTATTAAAACCAATATTTCCGACAGCACTACCTTCGGTGCCTGCTACGAAGTCCTCTCTGATTTTTACAACTTAAAATTACTAAAAGATTCTGGCGCCTTTTCTGCCTTGCAAGTAACTAAGCCCACTGGCTGTTTTTTAAACGCTAAGTTCCCGTTACCGACGAATCGCGGACTGCAGTCCGGTGTCGCCGCAGTCAAGCTAGCCATGAATATGGCGCTCAGGCAAATCGTCAAGAATCAAGATTTTTTAAAAACCGAGAGCGATATCCGCATTGAGATGGCCTTCAGCAAGGGGCGGCGCTGGCTCAGCGAATGGTCCGCAAAGTCAGTATGTGAGTCTTTCTCTCTGCAAAAAATAGAAGCGACCTACCCAGTGGAATTTCTGAGGATCGAAAAGAATATCGAAAAATCGCATCTTGTTGTCGAATTTAAAGTTCTCGAACCCTGCCAGTTAAAATGGAACTCTGATTTTTCAATTCATCCATTAAAGCCCCCAATGCCTTGGAAACCAGCTCCCATTAGTCAAATCGAGACACTGGATAAAAATCAAGAGTGGATAAAGTTGCCATCCTACGGCGCTTCAGACTTAGCACCCGGGATGTCCCTGAGGATTCAACTATGGGGTCACTTTGAGGTTTTCGGGAAAACTTAACCTGACATCATCTCTTCTAAAGAATTTTTCCGCCGGCGGAAATAAGCGCCTGCTTGATTTTCTCAATATGCTCAGGACTGCTAGTCTCTAGAACAAAATCAATTCGTGTTTCGCGCAAAAACAACCCTTGAGAAATACGATCGTGATGGACTTCTAAGATATTGGCTTTTTGATCAGCAATCGCCCGAGTCAATCGGTGCAAATTTCCAGGCAGATCATCAACCACGACTGAAAGTTCTACCAAGCGGCCTCTTTTTAATTGGCCTTTATCAATAATTTTAGCGATCACATTCAAATCGACATTGCCGCCACTAAGGATAACGCAAGATTTTTTTCCCAAGCTCAGTTTGCGGTTCATAGCGGCGGCCATCGCTGCAGCACCGGATCCCTCGCAAAGGGTTTTCGCTCTCTCTAATAAAAACACCATTGCCTCTGCCAGTTCATCATCAGTAACTGTCACCACTTCATCGACATTTTTTGAAATAAAATTGTCGTAAATAACTTTCGAGGGAGTTTTGATCGCAATCCCGTCAGCAATTGTTGAAATTCTCTTTTTTGAATCGAAAGTCTGCTTATGAAACAACTGCGACATTCCTGGCGCCTGATCTGATTGAACTCCAATAATCTTAATTTTTGGATTTAAAGCCCTCAGAACAGTTGATATACCGCTGATCAATCCGCCACCACCAATTGGAATGACTATAGAATCCAGATCTGAAACCTCTTCGTGAATCTCAAGCCCGATGGTTCCCTGTCCGGCAATAATATGGGCATCTTCGTAAGGATGAACGAAAACATAGCCATTTTCTTTTTCGAGAGTCCGGGCATATTCGTAGGCATCGTCATAAATTTCGCCCTTTAAAATAACATTGGCCCCATAGCCGATCGTGGCATTTGCCTTAGTCAGAGGTGCATTTTCTGGCATAACAATTGTCGATTGCACACCTGCAAGAGAAGCGCTTAAAGCCACGCCTTGAGCATGATTGCCTGCAGAGCTCGCAACCACGCCGCGCTTCTTTTCTTCCTTAGTCAGGTTTATGATTTTGTTGTAGGCTCCGCGGATCTTAAAGCTTCCAGTTCGTTGGGTGTTTTCGAACTTAAAATAAATATCGGCACCCAGTAGTTTAGATGCGCTCGCGGAGAGGTCCATTTCGGTCTTTTTTGAAATCGAATTCAAAACATCCCGGGCCTTTTCGATATCTTTAAGACTGACCTTCATAATCACTTTC
>JAMIQD010000196.1:0-3311 GCA_035914755.1 Pseudobdellovibrionaceae bacterium
TGGACCCGTTTCGTACCATTCGCTGGTGGTCAATTCCGTACCCAAGAGCAAGCCACCTCTACCCCCAGGAGGCAGCCACCGGGTTCGGGCGACCTCCCTCACAGCAGCCCTAACCCCGATCCCTCACCCTTGGCGCGCCTACAACGGGTAGTGCCTTCCGCACTCAAATGGATACCCCTTAAGTTTTATTACAGTTATGGCTATCCTCTCGGTAACGCAATTGAAGAACCTGAACTTATTGCGAAATCCATTACCGACAAGAACGGTCATATCTTGCCATATGTCCATTTCAAGGGCGGCGAGATGTCCATCCGTGATGAAGCATTGAATGTTTTACGGGAATTAGCAAATGCAAAAAGTTAACGCTTATAAAATCCCGTCGTCAGGTGAAGCACGAGAAAGCCTTCGAGAAAAAGGTCAGTTTTGGACGCCTGATTGGGTTGCCGAAGCAATGGTAGAGTATGTATTTGCAGATAAAGGTGGCGTATTGTTTGACCCTGCTGTTGGAGCAGGTGCGTTTTTTAGAGCGGCAAAAGTAATTGCCAAAGATAAAGGTTTACATTATTCACTATCAGGCATGGATATTGACTCAAAGGCTTTAGATGAAGCCTTCCAGTATGGGCTATCTAAAGATGATATGCGAGATGTGAAAATTGGGGATTTTATTTTCCAGTCACCAAAAAACAAATTATCTGCAATTGTCGCTAATCCACCATATATTCGACACCACCGTATATCACTAGCAACAAAAGAAAAACTTAAGCGTTTGAGCATGGAAAGCACTGGAACGATTTTAGATGGACGCGCAGGACTCCATATTTACTTTTTGATACACGCCCTTACATTATTAGAAGATGGTGGACGGCTGGCTTTCATTATGCCTGCTGACACATGCGAAGGAAAATTTGAAAAAGACCTATGGTATTGGGTTTCAAGGAATTTTTGTTTGGACGCAGTTATTACATTTGCTCCCGAAGCATCTCCATTTCCTAACGTAGACACAAACCCTCTAATTTTCTTCATTCGCAAAGATAAGCCAAAAGATAAATTTGTTTGGGCAAAGTGTTACGAATCGAAAACCGAAACATTTAAGTTGTGGGTACGGTCAGGGTTTTCCGTCGCTCCCAAAAACAGTTTCAAATCTTTTGCACGAGATTTAACGGAAGGGTTGCAAACAGGATTTTCGCGTCCCCCAATGACAGAAAAAGCAAGTAAATATGTTCTTGGTGATTTTGTTCGAGTTGTTCGGGGCGTAGCAACTGGCGCAAATGAATTTTTCTTTCTCACCGACAAAAAAGTACAACAACTTGAAATTCCAAAAAAATATTTTGTTCGGGCAATTGGACGAACGCGGGATGTTTCCACTGAAGAGATTACACAAGAAACTTTAGATATACTTCATAGAAAAGGACGACCTACATTATTACTATCTCTTAATGGCGAACCTTTCGAGAACTATCCCGAAAAACTAAAAAAATATTTGAAAGATGGCGAAAAATTAGGGTTGCCCCAAAGACCGCTAATCTCGCAAAGAAAGCCTTGGTATAAAACCGAGATTCGCAATATGCCGCCATTTCTTTTTGCTTATCTGGGTAGGCGAAATGTAAGATTTATCCGCAATACAGCAAAGATTATTCCTTTGACTGGTTTTTTGTGTGTTTACCCTAAAAGCGATGAAAAAGAATTCGTTGAGCGTCTTTGGAAAATTCTCAACCATCCCGATACAATTTCAAATCTTGCATTAATTGGTAAGTCTTATGGTGATGGTGCTGTGAAAGTTGAACCGCGTTCTCTTGAAAAATTACCGATACCTGATAGCGTGATAGAAGAAACAGGATTGCCAGTTCAATTACGGCTATTTGAGCAGAAAGAAATATATAGCGTGGCTACAAAAAAGCCAAGAAAAGCACCGTTCCAAACAGAGCGGGGCTAACAAAGCGTGCACCTGACGTGTGGGATTCTGCGGCATTTTCGAGCATTTTTCTGGCTTCAAGTTTTTCCTGCTCCCAAGCATTGTCCACGCCCGCCCACACGCAGGTAACGCAAACCGTTGGGCCAACTCCGGCGAAGGGTCGTGCCGGGTCAGTACTTTTCAAAAGCAGGTGAGGGAGTGAACCGCGAGCGAGTCTCTTGGCAAAGTTGAACGAGCGGTTGAAGTGAGCGCCGCGTTCGGAGCACGCGCGGCACGGAAGTTCGCCGCTCCCGCGCTTCGTTTCCCGGAGGCTCCGCCTCGCCGCCGTCGCCGCCAGCGGGCGGATTGCTGGCCGGGTTCTGTTAGTGAGAGGAGTCGGTGAAGCAACCGGAGTCGGTTTGTCACCCGTCGGTGCGACCCACGCAATCGCCCGCCCGCTGGCAGTCGCAGCAGGCAAGTTGGCTCTTTCGGGCGGCGTCGGGTGAAAGGCAAAGTGCGGTGTTGGGTCAGGTCGTGTCTTGCACCGTGATGGTGAGGCATTGCGACGTTGTTAGCCCTTTCGGTCAGCCTCGGGTGAAAGGCGAGCGAGACGTTCAACGAAGTTTGACTCTTGGGCCGCGATGGTGGGGCCAGGCCAACGGTTGTGAATGGCAAAGTATCAGCCGGGGCGGGTCAGGGCCGGGGTCATCTTGCGCCCAAACAATGGCATGCAGTTGACGCCGCTCCGCGGCGCTTCGCGGCGCAACTGATGCCCGCCGTTAGGCAGTCACGATAAGCAAGCATCCCGGGTATCATTTAGAAAATGAGTCCAACCGTTTTTCGAGAAAGTGGCTTCCGTTTTTATTTCTTCTCGCGTGAAGAACCAAGGATGCACGTCCATGTTCAGGGCCAGAATGGAGAAGCAAAGTTCTGGCTTGAACCTACCATTGAACTTGCCCAGCACGTTGGACTTTCCCAGCACGAAATCAACGAAGCACTTCGCTTGGTGCAGGAACACGAAAATGAAATCCGCAGCGCTTGGCTTAAGCACTTTCCCGGTTGAAATAACCAATATCTCTCGGCATGGCTTCTGGCTATTGCTAAAAGACGAAGAGTTATTTCTTCCGTTCTCTGACTTCCCTTGGTTTCAAGATGCCGCAGTTAGGAAAATTCTTAACGTCGATCTTTTATCACCAAACCATCTGTATTGGCCTGAGCTAGACGTGGATTTGGCCGTTGAGTCTATTCGCCATCCCGAGAGGTTCCCACTGGTCAGTAAAATCAATACCTAACAAATCGTTGCGACGGACTCCGTTCTGCTCCATCATTGAATGTTATCGTTAGGCCAGTCGCCCGTCAGACAATTGCAGTCGCCGAGCTAGTGAATATTCTTTAATCACCAAGAGGTTAAACTGGCGCT